>DASVRB010000705.1:0-5174 GCA_036388835.1 Thermoanaerobaculia bacterium
TAAGAGCCCGCCGCTCCACCAGAACCACGCCCGATCGCACTCTCCCAAATCACACTGAGCGGCCGCTCATTTCGGGTGAGCCGCCGCTCAGTTTCAATGTATGATTCGCCCTCCCTCGGGCGGTAATTCTTTGCAGAAAAAAAGACTTAGGAGGCTCTCCTTGCGATTTCTCCGATTCACTGTCTCGATGACCGCAGCGTGCCTGATGGCCACGACTGCCTTTGGTTCCGGATTCCTCATCCCGGAACAGGGCGCGAAGGCCAGCGCCATGGCCGGCGCATTTGCCGCCACGGCCGACGATCCCAGCGCGATCTTCTACAACCCCGCTGGCATCGCGCAGCAGCGCGAGCTGTCGGTCCTCGCCGGCACGACGTTCATCAACTTCACGAACGAATTCACCGGCGACCCGAACAGCGACGTGACGGCCGGCGTTGAAGCCAAGTACAACCGCCACACGTTCAACATCCCGAACATGTACGCCGTCGTGCCGATCGGCAGCAACCTGACCTTCGGCGTCGGCGTCTTCGCCGCGTTCGGTCTGCGCACCGACTGGGCCGATCCGTTCCCCGGCCGCTACATCTCGAAGGACGCCGACCTCAAGACCACCTCGATCAATCCGGTGCTGGCGTGGCAGACCGCGGACGGCCGCCTGGCCATCGGCGGCGGCGTCGAGTACCGCCGCGCACGCGTGATCCTCAATGCGAACCGGATGGCCTTCAATCCGTTCATCGGACGGATTTCCGACATCGCGAACACGCGCCTCGTCAGCGAGTACGGCTCCGACATCGGCTTCAACGCCGGCGTCCTGTTCAAGGTGACGGACGCGTTCCGCGTCGGCGCCTCGTACCGCGCGCCGATGGACATCGAGCTCGAAGGCGACGCCGAGATCACGCAGATCCCGACCGGCATCGCGCAGTACGACGCGATCGTGGCGACGCAGTTGCCGCCCGACCAGCGCAT
Organism: Thermoanaerobaculia bacterium; assembly: GCA_036388835.1. Lineage (GTDB taxonomy): Bacteria > Acidobacteriota > Thermoanaerobaculia > Gp7-AA8 > Gp7-AA8 > QHVT01. The sequence goes on from DASVRB010000705.1 coordinate 961, forward strand.
CAACACCGACTTCCCGTTCCCCTCGGTCGCCACGATCGGCGCGGCCTTCAGCCCGAACGAGAACTGGGACGTCGAGTTCGACATCATGCGCACCGGCTGGAGCCGTTTCGAGGCGCTGGCCGTCAACTTCGAGACCACCCCGAACGCGAGCTTCGTTCGCGAGCAGAACTGGGAAGACTCGAACTCGTTCCGCCTCGGCGTGAATCACAACGCGACCGCGAACTGGGACGTCCGTTTCGGTGCGCTGTACGACGAGAACCCGCAGCCGATCGAAGCGGTCAGCCCGCTGCTTCCCGACTCCGATCGCATCGGCGCGAGCTTCGGCGCCGGCTGGCACGCCGGACCGTTCGTGATCGACGGCTCGGTCCTCGTGCTGCACTTCAAGGACCGCGACACGGAAGGGCGCAATGAAGAAGGCTTCAACGGCATGTACGAGACGGACGCGCTCCTCTGGAGCATGAACGTCGGCTACCGTTTCTAAAGGAGACCCACCCATGAAAAAAACGATCAATTTCGCAGCGGCAGTCCTCGTCGCAGTGCTCGTCGCGGTCCCGGGCTACGCCGCCCGCGGCTCGGCCAACTTCTCGAACTTCGTCGCGCTCGGCGACAGCTACGGCGCCGGCTTCGAGAGCAGCTCGCTCAACGAGCGGCATCAGGTCTGGAGCTGGCCGGCGGTCATCGCACGCCAGGTCGGCCTGACCCTCTGCCAGCCCGGCGCGGCCGCCAACGCCGGCTGCTTCGCGCAGCCGCTGGTCTCGTTCCCCGGCATCTCGAACGAGCTCGTGCTCAACAGCCTCGTGCCGTCGCCGGTCATCGCTCCGGCGCCGGGCAACGGCCAGCCGCTGATGCTGCAGTTCGGCCGCTCGTACAACAATCTCAGCATCCCCGGCGCCACGGTCGGCGCGCTGCTGACGCTGACCGGCGCCGAGCCGCAGACGCCGAACGAGCCGACCGCCGTTTCGTTCGGCCGCCTCGTCCTGCGCGGACACGGCACCGCGGTCGCGCAGGCGATTGCACAGCACCCGACCTTCATCGCGCTCTGGATCGGCGGCAACGACTATCTCAACGTGATGTTCAGCGGCAACCCCGCCACCATCACCTCGGCCGCTGATTTCAAGACGCGTTACGAGGCGCTGCTGAACGCGCTCGTGACCGGTGCGCCGCAGGCCGGCATGGTGGTTGGCAATCTCCCGGCCGTCGTCCCGCCGTACCTCGCCCTCGTTCCGGCGTACCTGGTCAACCCGCAGACGGGCGCGCCGGTGCTCGACCAGACCGGCGCCCGCATCTACTACCAGGTGCGCACCGGCGAAGGCACGTCCGCGCCCATCGCGCCGACCACCCTCATCCCGCTGCAGACTCGCGCGAAACTGGCGCAGGGCTATGGCCTCCCGGCCGCGTTCCGCAACGTCCCGCCGTTCAGCTCCCTGCCGCATGTCGGCGAGCCGCTGACGCAGGACGACGTCATCACCGCCGAGGAGCTCCAGCAGGTCTTCGCGCGCGTCGCTGAATACAACACGATCATCCAGCAGGCCGCGTCGACGCGCGACATTCCCGTCGCCGACATCAACGGCCTGTTCCAGCGTGTGAACGCCGGCATGAAGGTCGGACCGATCACCGTCTCGGCCGCGCCGGTCGTCGGTGGTTTCTTCAGCTTCGACTTCTTCCACCTCACCGACCTCGGCTACCTGCTGTTCGCGAACGAGTACATCCGCGCGATCAACGACGGCTACGACACCGAGGTCCCGGTCGCCTCGATCACGCAGCTCTTCCAGAACAACGGCGCGTACTTTGGTGAAGGCGCTCCGAGCGGCATCAACAGCATCATGTTCAGCAACCCGAACGGCGGCATCACCGATGACGCCGTGAACGGCATCGTGAACTTCTGGCACCAGCCGGCCAAGCGCAACGGCGGCCGGATGCGCGTCGTCACCCACTGATCGCATCTCACAGCAACTGAAAAAGGCGGCCGAAAGGCCGCCTTTTTTGTTGTTCGCGTCGATTGTGCGCGATGCGTTTGCGAAGGTCGCGCTACGTGCCGGCCGGTCGTCCGCGGGGCGACGGGCGCGAGATGTCGATCATCGCCATCCGCTCCTTCTCGTCGTACCAGCAGTGGAAACGTTTGATGCCGGGGACCTCGATGTCGTACGAGCGGAAGAAGCTCGGGACGTGAAGCGAAGTCGATTTTTCGGACTGCCGGATCTTCGCGGCGCCCTCTTCTTTTTTGTCGAGCGGCTTGATGCCGATGATCTTCCGCTTCTTGTCGTAGTAGAGGTTCGCGCTGGTTTTGCCGCGAAGGCGGAGCATGTTGGCGACCGGAGACGGCAGGCGAATCAAACGGGATTGAACGATCGTCGCCGAAGCCGGAAAACGCTCGAATTCTGGCTGCGGCTCCCACTTTTCAAAAGCCATAAACCGACTCCTCACCCATCACAGACCCCTCAGGACAGACAACGATCATAAAAACTGGGATCTTTTTGTCAACAATTAATCGCACGTATTCGCGCGCCGAAAACGTGCTGTGCCAGTTTGAAATTCTGAATGATCCGAAAACGTCGCACTAAACCGCGCGGTCCGGCATCACGCAAATCGCGTGCAGAAAACGTGTAAATGGCTGATTCTGCAGGGGTCTTCAAGTGGAGCGGCGGCCTTCACCCGGGCTTCAGCCCGCCGACCTGTTCAACGATTTCGGCCGGCTGAAGCCCGCCGCTCCACCAGAACCATCGGCGCCCGAAGTGGGCGCCGCTCCACAGGGACGAGACTCACGCGCAACGTCAGAAACCGACTCTCATCGAAAATATCCGCGATCGAGCGCGCGGTACTGCACCGCCTCCGCGACGTGACCCGACTCGATCCGCTCCACACCCGCTAGATCCGCGATCGTCCGCGCGACTTTGAGGATGCGGTCGTGAGCGCGCGCGGAGAGCGCAAGCCGGTCGATGGCCGCGATCAGCAGCCGGCGCGATGGTCCATCGAGCTCACACGCGCGGCGCATGTGGCGCGTGGCCATCTCCGCGTTGCAGCGGATGCCGGTGCGGCGGAACCGCTCGCGCTGAATCTGCCGCGCCGCCTCCACGCGCTCGCGAATGGCCGCCGACGGCTCCGCCGCATCCGTCGCCGAAATCTCGTCGGTCGACAACGCCGCCACCTCCACATGCAGGTCGATCCGGTCGAGCAGCGGTCCCGAGATCTTCGCGAGATAACGCGAGATCTGCAGCGGCGTGCAGAGACAGGCGCGTCGCGAATCATTGAAGAATCCGCAAGGGCACGGATTCAACGCGGCGGCCAGAACGAACCGCGCCGGGAAGGTCATCGTTCCTGCGGCGCGCGAGATGGTGACGACCCCTTCCTCCATCGGCTGGCGTAGCACCTCGAGTCGTTCGCGCCGGAACTCCGCGAGCTCGTCGAGGAACAACACGCCGTGATGCGCGAGGCTCACCTCGCCCGGCCGCAGCGGCGCGCCTCCTCCGGCCATGCCGGCGGTGGAGATCGTGTGATGCGGCGCGCGGAAAGGTCGGCGCGCCAACAGACCGCTGCCCGCCGGCAGCACGCCCGCGATCGAATGGATCTTGGTCGTGGCGATGGCTTCGTTCTGACTGAGGCGCGGCAGGATCGACGGCAGGCGCCGCGCCAGCATGGTTTTTCCGGAGCCGGGCGGCCCGATCATCATCACGTTATGACCACCGGCCGCGGCGACTTCGAGCGCCCGCTTGGCCTGCATTTGCCCACGCACCTCGGCAAAGTCGGCGCCGTCGACCACCGGCGCCTCCCGCTCGACGGACACCGCCGGCGGGATCATCGTCGAGCCTTTCAAATGCGCGATGAGGGCAGGCAGATTCGGCGCGCCGATGACACGCATCCGCTCCACCGCCGCGGCCTCGTTCGCATTCGCCGCCGGCACGATCAGCTCCCGGATCGACTCGTCGCCCGCGATGGCCGCCGAGACGGAAAGCGTTCCGCGGATCGAGGTCAGCGCGCCGTCGAGCGAAAGCTCGCCGACGAACACGCGGCCGGCGATCTCCTCGTCGCGCAGCACCTCGAGCGAGTGCAGGATCCCGATGGCCATCGGGAGGTCGAACCCGGTCCCCTCCTTCCGCACGTCGGCGGGCGAGAGGTTGACGGTGATGAAGCGGGCCGGCACATAGAGCCCGCAGTTCGCGAGCGCCGACCGCACCCGCGCGTAAGCTTCACGGACCGCCGCATCCGGCAGTCCGACG
>DASVRB010000706.1:0-13291 GCA_036388835.1 Thermoanaerobaculia bacterium
AAGTCGTTCGTCGATTTCTTTCATAGTGAGTTCGCGCTGCCGTTGGGGCTCCTCGACACGGGCGTGTGCGGAACGGGCAACCTGCCGCGGCCTGACGGTTACGGCGTGGCCCCAGGGGCCACGTGGCGAATGCCGGCAGTCCATCCCTCCGGCTTGATCTCCTCCGGTTCACTTTGCTCTACCGCATCCGATCTCGCGCGCTGGTCGCACCTCCTCGCAACCGGGCGCGTCATGCTGCCTGCCTCGTACGTGACGATGACCACCCGTCCCGCGGCACTCGTTCCGTACGCGCTCGGGCTGAATGTCAACAACCTTTTGGGGCATCCGGCCGCGTGGCACGAGGGCGCAATCGACGGCTTCTGGAGTTTTCTCGCCTATTTCCCCGACCGGGACATCGCCGTTGCGGTCCTCACGAATGTGTGGCCCGCCCCGACAGACGTGCCATACGACATCGGGCTCACTGTGGCGCAAGCTGCGCTCGATTCACTGTAGCGGCCGTCCGTCCTGAGGCTTCAGCGCGGAAAGGTTTGCCCGCTTCCGCGGCACACGTTGATGCCCGGCGTAGGTGTTGGGATGCTGCTACTCTCTGCTCCGTCTCCGCCTTCCGTCGAGGATTCGCAAACCCAACCATATGCACATCGTCTCCGGCCAGCCCGCCTGTGAACCGTCTGTCTGCCGCATCTCCGCGCCTCGCGTCACGCCTGCGGTTGTGCGATTCAGAGCCCTCGCGGCCATCGTTCTGCTTTTGCTTTGTGCCCTGCCGCTCGCGGCCGCGACGTTCACGGTCACGAGTCCTGTCAGCGGTCTGCAGGAGGGTTCTCTCGGAGAAGCGATCACGAAGGCGAACGCCAATCCGGGACCTGACACGATTGCGTTCGCGGTCGGCAGCGGTCCCGTCGTCATCGACCTGATCTTCACTCCACCTCCGATCACCGGCGCGACCATCATCGACGGCACCACGCAACCCGGGTACGCCGGAACGCCTCTCGTGACGCTGGACGCCCGCGGTGAAAACGGCTGCCTGGAGTTCACGGGAACGGCAGGGGCAGAAGGCTTGTCGCGCGTCGAAGCTTTGGCGATTCGCGACTGCTACATCACACCGATCACCTCCCGCGCACCAATCAACATCGTCGGTAACGTTCTCGGCGAGCCGGGCGCGGAGAGCAACCTCGGCGCGGCGATCACGTTGTTCGGCGATGCCGACGGTAGTGTCGTGTCACGCAACGTGATTGGCGGGAATGGCGGAGGCATAGATCTCCAGCCCGGCGTCTCGAATGTGGTCGTCACAGGAAACTTCATTGGTGTCGACGCAGACGGCGTCACACCGCGGCCGAACGATGGGGCCGGCATCGTCTTCGCCCGGGCGCAGAACATCACGATCGGCGGGACCTTGCCGGAGGAGCGGAACGTGGTCTCGGGGAACGAGATCGGGATCGTCGGAAACGAGGTCGAGAACGTCACAGTCGTGGGCAACTACATCGGCGTTACGGGTGATGGCGCTGTCGCGGTGTCGCCGGCGCAGGTATTGGGCATCATCATTTCCGGAAGCAACATCACCGTCGGAGGGATCGGCGCCGCTCGCAACGTCGTCGGCGGCAACTTGCACACCGGCATAAGCATTACCGGCGCCGACGCCGGTGCTCTGATTCGCGGAAACTATGTAGGTCTCGATGCGACGGGGACATATGCCATCCCGAACGGCGCGGGCCTCGCAGCCGGCGGAACGAATGTGTCGGTCACGGACAACGTGATCTCGGGAAACGCAGCATTCAACCCCCTCGGTACCGGCGACGGCTTGGATGCCACGATCCGCCTCGGAGGGATGATCTCTGGAAATCTGATCGGCACGGATGCGACCGGCACCGTAGCCGTGCCCAATACCGGTGCCGGCATCGACGCACGACTGTCTGCACACACCACAATTCGAGACAACGTCATCGTCGCGAGCGGCACCGACGGAATCCAGATGTCCGGGTTCGCTCCCGACTACATTTCGACCGGAGTCGTCGTGCAGCGCAACTCGATCGGGGTGACCGCAGCAGGTGTGGCAATGCCCAACGCCGACGCCGGCATCCGCATCGACACGGGCGCGAACAACAACACCATCGGCATCGTGACCTCGCCCGAGGAGGCGAACGTCATCGTGTCGAATGGCGGTCCTGGCATCTTCGTGACTGGGACCGCGACAGAGAATCGGCTTCGCGGCAATTCCATCCATACCAACGGAGGACTCGGTGTGGATCTGGATGTGTACGGCTTCGAGGGTGTCACCCCCAACGACCCCCTGGACGCTGATGCCGGTCCGAACGGTCTCCAGAACCATCCCCGGCTTGCGCATGCCATCACTCAGAACGCGGAAGTCATTGTGACTGGCGTGCTGGAGTCGACTCCTTCTACCGAATTCATTATCGACTTCTACACCAGCCCCTCCGCGGATCCTTCGGGCTACGGCGAGGGAAGCACGTATATCGAGTCATTGACCGTCACGACGGATGCCGCGGGCGTCGCGTCGTTCGTCGTGCACGCCGATCTCGTGGCACTCGGTACTGTGATCACGGCGACTGCGACCGGACCGGACGGTACCTCCGAATTTTCGAACGCCGTATTGGTCTCACCCCTTCCCTCCATTCAGTTCGGCGCGCCATCCTTTGAAGCGGCGGAGGACGGCGGCTCCGCGACAATCACGGTGCAACGTTCGTCCGGTCTTGGTGTCTCAACCGTCAACTACACGACTGGCGGCGGAACTGCGGCCGCCGGCGAGGACTACGAAGCGGTGAACGGCACACTCGTATTCAACGAGGGTCAAATCACGGCAACGTTCACAGTGCCGATTCTCGACGACGCATTTACCGAGGGCGAGGAGACGCTCGCTCTGTCGCTCGCATCACCCGCGGGCGCGACACTCGGCGTCCCGTCGAACGCAACGCTGCGCATTGTCGACGCCGAGCCTGCATCTGTAGATCTCCGCGTCTCCAAATCCGCTTCACCGCCACGCGTAGCACCATACGGCACCGTCACGTTCACCGTGGTCGTCGAAAACAGCGGTCCCGACACGGCGACCGGCGTGATCATGACGGATGAGTTGCCACCGGGCACCACGTTCGTCGACGCAACCACAAGTCAAGGCGTCGTGACTCATTCGGCAGGTGTGGTCACTGCGGCGCTTGGCTCAATAGCAGTGGGAGCGTCGGCTACGGTAACGATTACAGCCGAGGTGGGCGCCGCACCCGCACAGCTCACCAACACCGCCTCGGCCACTGCGAATGAGGCCGACGCCTCGCCGGTGTCGAATACGTCAACGGTTGCCGTGCTCGTCGTCGCCGAGGAGATTCCCGCTGTTACGCCATTCGGTCTCGCAATTCTGTTGTTGGGGATGGTCATGGTCGCCATGCACATCGTTCCGCGCACCTGAGCCAACCAGTCGCCGCCGAGCGCACTGCCCGCGGCTTCAAAGGCGCCAAACGCGCGCAGGTCGAAGCCGTGCTGGAGTCGCTCTCCGCCCTCGGGCTCCTCGTCACCTTGGACGAGCCGGCGGTCCGCCGATGGATGGCCGTCCCCTCCGCATCCTGAGAATTGCGCCCCCCGTCAATCTCTTCATCCCGCTCCGAGTTGATTACCTCCACGCGGCCGGTATCGAGACGGCCATCGGTCATCTCTCAGCCGACGTGCTGCCCCTCGGCACACGAAGCGTTGCGTGAGCCCGCCGCTTCCTCCCGCATTGCCTCAGGTCAGATGGCGGGAACACCTCTACACTGTCGTGCTGCACCACGAGAGTGACCGCCACATACGAGGACCTATGCCCAACCAGCCATTGAGAGTCTCGATCGCATGCACGTTTGCGATCGCGCTCCTGCTCTGCACCACGACCGTCAATGCACAGACGAGCAATTGCACCGCGGGCAGCAGCGTCCCGGCGAAAGCGGTCTGCAGCGCTGCTGAGAGTTTCGCGGCGACACTCTCGGAGTCACAGAAGAACGGCGTTCAATACGCCTTCAATCGCACCACCGCATCGACCAAATGGTCGAACCTTCCCTGCGGTGCGGCCTGCCGAAACGGCCTGCAATTCAGCACGTTGTCGGCGACGCAGCTCGAGGCGGCGCTCGCCGTCGCGCAGGCGGCGCTCTCGACTGCCGGCTATGGGACGTTCCACGGCATCCGAATGGCCGACGACGTTCTCGGCGCTCTAGGCGCGGCGAATACTTACGACAGCGGGATCTACTTCATCGCCTTCATCGGCACGCCGTCGTCGATCGGCGAGTGGATCCTCCAGCTCGGCGGCCACCATTACGCGCTCAATTTCTACTATCACGGCGCCGTCGAGAGTCCGACGCCGTACTACACCGGGATCAATCCGCATTCGTTCACGCTCAATGGCCAGAGTTACGAGCCGCTCGAGCCGAAGATCGACGCGATGGTCGCGATGATGGCCGGCCTCGATGCGACGCAGCGCGCGGCGGCGAAGCTCAGTGGATCGTTTGGCGACGTGCTGCTCGGTCCCGGTGCGGACGATGCCTTCCCGGCGCCGTCCGGATTGAAGGTGTCGACACTTCCGGCGAGCCAGCAGGCACTCGTCGTCAACGCGATGGAAGCCTGGGTCAACGACACGCCGAGCGGCGTCGCTTCGGATTTTCTGGCTGCCTACACGAACAGCATCGCGCTGGACGACACCTATATCGGCTGGGCCGGAAGCAACCCCAACCTCGCCTCGCAAGGCTCGTACATCCGCATCGACGGCCCACATGCGTGGATGGAGATCGTCGTCCAGGGCCCCTCGCCGGTCCCGGGCCAGCTTCACTATCACGCGGTCTGGCGCGATGAGATCCTCGACTACGGAGGTGACGGCACGCTCGTCCTCGAGCCGGGAACGATCACCTTCGCCGAGCCGAGCTACTTTGTCTTCGAGAATGCCGGCGTGGCCACGATTCAGATTCAGCGCAGCGGCGGCAAGACCGGAGCGGTGAGCGTCGGTTACGCGGTCGCCGGAGGAACGGCCACCGCGGGAAGCGATCACGAATCGGTGAGCGGTGTGCTGACCTGGGCCGACGGCGAGGGCGGCACCAAGAGCTTTCAAATTCCGATCCTCGGCGACCAGGTGGTCGAGGCTGACGAAACAATCGTCCTCACGCTGAGCAATGCCGCCGGAGGCGCGGCACTCGGCAGCCCCGCCTCGACGATGCTGACCATTCGCGACGACGACGGATCGCGTCAGCGACGCCGCGCAATCCGCCACTGACCATGAGCTCCCTACGGCTGCGCGCGGCCATGCTGCTGATGACTGCGACGCTGTTCGCAGCCATCGATGCATTCCCCCATCCCCTCCCCGACAGCACGATCTACCTCGACGTCGGGCGCGAGCAGGTCGAGGCGGAGCTGCGCCTTCCTGCCGCGCAGTTCGCGATCGGTTTCGGCAACGCCGTGCCTCACACCAGCAAAGCGCTCACCCCCGCCCTGCGCCGCGACATCGCACGCTATGTCACCGATCATCTGAGCGCCTCGAATCGCGACGGCACTGCGTGGTGCACCGAGGTACGCGAGATCCGCATCGTGATCGAGCCGGGTGCCGGGCATTCGACAACAGGCGTCGCTCATCTCTATGTGAAGGCGGCACTCGTTCCACCGTCACAACCGACGCCGCGCAATTTCGCGCTTCGCACGGATCTCATCGTGCAGGAGCTGCTCACCCACCGCCTCTACGTCTACCTTCGCCGCGACTGGAAGGTCACGGCGAAAAGCGTGGAGCCGTTCGTCCTCGGCCGCTTTACGTACCGGACGCGCGAGCTGGCGATCGACCTGTTCGAGCCCCGCGGTCATCACGGCCGACAGCGTTAATTGCTCCGTTCATTGAGAGCTCGAGCAGCGAACGCGCGTTAGAGCCGTGGCCGCGCGTAGTCATCAGCCATGCGGACGGCGCGGGGTGCCTTCTCGTTCAACGATCATCGCCCTGTGTTTCAGTGGTTCAAGCGCAAACAGGGCCGTCACCCTTCCTTCGCCAACGACCCCATGTCGATGCTGAAGCGGTACTTCACATCCGACTTCAGCAGCCGTTCGTAGGCTTCGTTGATTTGCGTGACGGGGATGACTTCGACGTCGGCGGTGATGTTGTGTTGGCCGCAGAAGTCGAGCATTTCCTGGGTCTGGGCGACGCCGCCGATGTTGGAGCCGGAGAAGGTGCGGTTGCCCATGATCAGGGCGAATGCGGGCACCGGGAGCGGCTTTGAAGGGGCGCCGACGAGGGTCATGCGGCCGGCTACACGGAGCAGTGCGAGGTATGCGGCGACGTCGTGGTCGGCAGAGACGGTGTCGAGGATGAAGTGGAAGGTGCCGGCCTGCTTCTGCATCTCGTCGGGATTGGTCGAGATGACGACTTCATCCGCGCCGAGGCGCATTGCGTCTTCGCGCTTGGCCGGCGTGGTGGTGAAGGCGACGACGTGCGCGCCGAAGGCTTTGGCGAGCTTCACGCCCATGTGCCCGAGGCCGCCGAGACCGACGATGCCGACCTTCATCCCTTTGGTGACGCCGGCGGCGCGGAGCGGCGAGTAGGTCGTAATGCCGGCGCAGAGCAGCGGGGCCGCGGCGGCAGGATCGAGATTGTCCGGGATGCGCAGGACGAACCGCTCGTCGACGACGATCATCTCGGAGTAGCCGCCATGCGTCGTGCCGCCGAGGTGCCGGTCGGGCGCGGCGTAGGTATAGACGGCGTTGGGGCAGAACTGCTCGAGCCCGGACGCGCAGATGTCGCACGTGCCGTCGGAATCGACGAGGCAGCCGACGCCGACGAGATCGCCGGCCTTGTACCTGCTGACGGCCGACCCGACCGCGGTGACGCGGCCGACGATCTCGTGGCCCGGGACGCAGGGGTAGACGGTGGGCAGGAAGTCGCTCCACTCGTTACGCGCGTAGTGGAGATCGGAGTGGCAGATGCCGCAGAAGAGGATCTCGATCTGGACGTCGCGCTCTGTGAGCTCGCGTCTCTGGATAGTGGTCGGGACGAGGGGCGAGGTCGGGCTGTCTGCTGCGTACGCTCTGGTGCTGTGCATGGTTTCCATCCTTTTGTTTGAGACGACGGGGGCCTCCGGCGACCGCGGCCATTGGCCCCGACCCCACTGGTTGGCCTCGCCTCCGCGACGCTCTGTCGCGAGATACGAAGCTGTGTCGCGAAGGCTGGGCCAACCAGCGGGTTCGGGCCCGCGGCCCGGCCGCCGGAGGCCCCCGGTCGTCCGCTCAACTCAATGGTCGGCGAACAACCGCGGTAACGAATTCGTACACCGCAGCAGCGGGAACTCAGGCGGCAGGAGCCGCGTTCTTTCATTCGTAACACTACTATGCATTGACAAGTACCTTGCAAGGCCTCATTCTGTCGCTCGTGGCGGATCTCTCGTTCGACAACTGGATGACGCAGCTTCGGAAGGGGCTGCTCGAGCTGGCGGTGCTGAACTCGATCGCGGCGGCGCCGTTGTATGGGTACGACATCGTCCGGCGGCTGAGCGACGTCGACCATCTCGTCATCACCGAGGGGACGGTTTATCCGATTCTGAGCCGGCTCAAGAACAGTGGGCTCGTGGAAACGTATATCGAGGAATCGCAGGAGGGCCCGCCGCGCAAGTATTACCGGCTGACGGCCCGCGGCCGCGACGACCTCTATCGAATGAATCAGCATTGGGACAGCCTGCACCACGCAATCGGCGGTCTGCGAAAGGAACGGCATCGATGAACGACATGACTCCTGCAGCACGCGAACGGCTCGACAACTATCTGCAGCGGATGCGCAGCGAGCTGCGCGGAACGCGCGCGGAAGTGGCAGATGAAGTGGAGCAGAGCGTGCGCGAGCACATCGAGATCGCTCTCGCCGAGGCGCAGGCTCCCATCGGCACGACCGAGGTCATCGCCATCCTCGACCGCCTCGGGCCGCCCGAGCGGTGGCTGGCGGATGAAGAGCGGCCGATGTGGCGCCGCGCACTCGACCGGGTGCGCTCCGGCTCGGAGGATGGACGCCTCGCCTATCTCTCGTTCGGCCTGTTCGTCGCGTCGATCGTGCTGCTTCCGATGTTCGGTTTTCTGCTGCTGATCCCGGCCATGTTCGTCGGCCGCGCCTGGATCGAGCTGGCGCGCGACCGCGGCGAGCCGCTCGGCGCGCGGCGCTGGCTGGTCTATCCGGCGTTGGCGGTCGTGCTGGCTTTTGCGACCGGTCTGCTCATCCTTGCCCCTCCTCTGGGCGCGCTTGCGTTCGCACTCGGCGGCGACGTCGAGCCGTTGTTGGATATCCCGACGACACGGGCCGGCGAGTTCCGGTTCCTGGCGGGGCTCAACGGTGTGCTGTTCGGCTCGTGGTGGATGATCGCCGCCGCGTTCTGCGCCGCGTTCCTCCGCCCGATCCGCTTCGTCTTCTCGCCAATGCTGGACGGTCTGCAGCGCAAGCATTTCGCAGTGCTCGCCGCGATTGGCGCACTGGTCGCCGCCGCCGGCGCCACCCTCATCTACTACCGCCACTAAGAGAGAGACGACCCGAGGGCCTCCGGCGGGCCGGCACGGCCGCCAGCGTTTGTTGTCGCACGAAGCGCGATCTGTGCGACGTGTGTCCGCTCGGCCTGAGGCAACCAACGCTGCCGGCCGGGCCGGCCCGCCGGAGGCCCCTCGTCCGTCCTCTCTGTGGGCGGAAGTGATCTGAAGGAGCTGAACACCCATGACGCTCGAATTGCGTATTGACCAACTCTCCAAAACCTACAGCAATGGCGTTAAGGCATTGCAGAACGTCAGCCTCACCATTCCGGCCGGCATGTTCGGACTGTTGGGTCCCAATGGCGCCGGCAAGTCGACGCTCATGCGCATCCTGGCCACATTGCAGGAGTCTGATGCGGGGACCATCCAATTAGGCAACCCGTCGGCAGGGCAGGCTCTCGACGTCATACGGCAGAAAGATGCGGTCCGCGAGACGCTCGGATATTTGCCGCAGGACTTTGGCCTGTATCAGAACGTCGCGGCCGAAAAACTCCTCGACCATTTCGCAATTCTGGAAGGCATTGTCGATCGTGCTGAGCGTCGTGCAGTGGTCGAGGCGCTATTGAAACAGACCAACCTCTGGGACAAGCGCAAGCAGAAGCTCGGCGGGTTTTCGGGCGGGATGCGCCAGCGTTTCGGCATTGCACTGGCGCTCCTCGGCAATCCGAAGCTGCTCATTGTCGACGAGCCGACCGCAGGCCTCGATCCGGCGGAGCGAGTGCGTTTCCTCAATCTGCTGAGCGAGCTGGGAGAAAACAGCATCGTCATCCTCTCCACGCACATTGTGGAAGACGTGTCCGAGCTCTGTACGCGAATGGCCATCATCAATAAAGGCCAGATCCTGCTGGAAGCGGAGCCGCTCCGCGCGGTCGAGACCATGGCGGGACGCGTATGGGAACGGCTGGTTCCGAAAGACGAGCTGCCGGCGCTCGAGCGCGAGTACAAGGTGCTGTCGACCAAGCTCCTTGCTGGCAAGACGGTGGTGCGGGTCTATAGCGAAACGCAGCCCTCGCCCGCCTTTCACTCCGTCGAGCCCGAATTGCACGACGTCTATTTCAGTGTCATGGGCGGCCACTATGGCCAGCCGCAAACGGCCGAGGCGAAGCGATGACGAAGCTGATGGAAGTGTTCCGCTTCGAGGTTGCATATCAGTTCCGCCGCACTTCGACCCTGCTGTATTTCCTGATCCTCTTCTTCATGTGCACCGCCTTGATGCATGTCATGGCGGGAGGGTCGCGGAACGACGGCAACTTCAATGCGCCGTTCACCGTGATGGCGGTCGTGGTGTTCGGGGGGATGCTGGCGCTGGTGATCATGGCCGCATTCGCCGGCGATGCCGCCGCGCGCGACACCGACATGCGCGCCGATTCGCTCTTCTACACCTCTCCAGTCGGGAAGCGCGCCTACATCGTTGGCCGCTTCCTGGGCGCGTTCACCATGAGTGCGCTGCTCCTTCTCACCTTTCCGCTGGGCTGTCTGGCCGCGACCTGGATGCCTTGGGTCGACCCCGCGACGCTTGGGCCGTTTCGCGCTTCCGCCTATCTCGCGCCGTATCTGTTGTACGCGCTGCCGAACGCGTTCATCGCGACGGCCGTGCTGTTCGCCGCCGCGTCCATCGCTCGCCGTGCAATGGCCAGCTACGCGGCCGCCGCATTCCTCTTCTTTGCCGCAGTGCTTTGCGGGAAGCTGCTGCGTCCGCACTTTGGCGTCGGCACGGCCACGCTGCTCGATCCCCTCGGCTACACCACCCTCGCTGTTCTGTTGGTCTCACTGACGCCGCTCCAGAAGAACGACTTCGTCCTGGTGCTCGACAATGCACTGCTGACGAACCGTCTACTGTGGCTCGCAATGGCGACAGTTATCGTGGCGACGGCCTATGCACGATTCCGTTTCGCACATCAGGCCGTTGGACGCGAAAGGCAGCCACAGGAGGCGATGCCGCGCGATAAGGCTCACGAGGCGAAGCCACGAACGCAGTCGGCCGCGCGCGTGTTCAATGCCGCGACGCGGCTGCGGCAACTGCGGGCCATCACCATGCGCTCGTTCCGCGAGCTCCACACGAGCCGCGCGTGGTGGATCGTGCCGCTGCTCGCATTGATGTTCGTGCTCGAGGCGCCGGCGCTGGCGAGGAACGAAATGGGCGTGCCGGGGCCGCTCACGACCGCGCGCCTGCTCGCATTCCTCACCGGCGACATGTCGATCCTCATCACGATCCTGATCGCGCTGTCGGCGGGAGAGCTCGTGTGGCGCGAGCGTGCTGCGCGCATTCACGCACTGGCCGGCGTCACACCGGTCCCCGATTCCCTCTCGTTCATCGGCAAATTTGCCGGCCTGGCGATGATGCTCGCCGCCACGCTCACGATCTTTTTGTTTGCGGGTCTTGCCGTACAGGCGCTTTACGGCGCCGATCGATACGATCTCCCGCTTTACATACAGATCCTGTACGGATTGCTGCTCCCCGAATATCTGCTGACCGCCGCGCTGGCGATGATCGTCCACGTGCTGATCAATCAAAAGTACGTCGCGAATGTGCTGGTCGTGCTCACACCGGCCGCGATCGACATCGCGCGGCGACTCGGCATTGAAGACAGTCTGCTGCTGTACGGCAACCTGCCGGCGTGGATGCACTCCGAGATCGCAGGATTCGGTCCGGCCATGGAAGCGCGGCTCTGGTTCACTTTGTACTTTGCCGGCTGGGCGTTGCTCTTCGCGCTCGTGACCTACCTCTTCTGGATTCGAGGCGAGGAGCGCGGCCTGCGGCCGCGAATCGCGCTCGCGCGACGCCGCCTTACCGGCGCGGCCGCAATCACCGGCGCAATTGCAATGGCGATCATCGCCGGCGCCGGCGGTTTCATCTTCTACAACACGCACATCCTGCACGAGTACCGTTCCACCCAAGACGAGGAGCGGTACCGCGCCGAATACGAGCGTCAATACGGCCGGTACGCTCCCCTTCCCCAGCCCACGATCGCCGCGACGAAGCTGCACGTCGACTTTTATCCGCTGCGCCGCGCGGCGACGATTCGCGGCAGTTATCGTCTCGAAAACCGCAGCAATGCCAGAATCGACGCGATCCACGTCGTCCCCGCCAATGGCATCGAGACGACCAACGTTACGTTTGACCGCCCCTCGCGCCTGACCGTCAACGACCACGATCTCGACTACAGAATTTACGCGCTCGAGCGGGCGCTGGAGCCGGGAGAGTCGCTGCGGATGCACTTCGGTCTCGCGATCGAGACCAACGTCTTCGGCAATTACGGCACGGTCCCGGTCGTACGCAACGGCTCATTCATCACGCACCGGCCGCGCAATGGCGATCACTGGCTGCCGCTCATCGGCTACCAGGCCCCTCGCGAGCTCAACGACCGCGCCGCGCGGAGACGATCCGGCCTGCGCGAACGCTCCCCCTATCCGCGGCTCGGCGACGTTCCGGTTGGCAGCGAGCAGAATGGCTACGAAGCGATCGAGCTCGAGACGATCGTCAGTACGGACGCCGGCCAGATCGGTGTGGCCCCCGGTACGGCGCGTCGCACGTGGACCGACAACGGTCGCACTTACGTCCACTACGTCACCGACGCGCCGATAAGCAATGCCTGGACAATCACCTCCGCGAATTACGCCGTCCACCGCGCACAATGGCGGCCTGCTGCAGATTCACAACATCCTGTCGACATCGAGATTTTCCACCACCCCACACATACCGCCAATCTCGAGCGGATGGCTCGCGGCGTTCAGGCCTCGCTCGAATACAACACGCGGGCGTTTGGTCCGTACCCATACCGGCAGGTCCGGCTTGTGGAATTCCCCAGCAGTCCCGACCTCGTCGGCATGACCGCGCACAGTGGCCTGATCACTTATGCCGAAGGCTCCTCCCTCATCCGCCCGGAGGACGACCCGCGCAACGTCGACTTTTCGTTTGCCGTCGTCGCGCACGAGATGGGACATCAGTGGTGGGGCCACAAGCTCACGCCCGCCGTCGTGGAAGGGGCGCCGTTCCTGGCGGAAAGCCTCTCGTGGTACAGCGCAATGCTGGTCGTCGAACAATCACTCGGTCGCGACCACATGCAGCGCCTGCTCGCCATGATGCGCGCCGATTACATGCAACCGCACCAGACCCGCACTGTGCCGCTGCTCCGGACCGCCGACCACGTCGACGCGTATCGCCGAGGCCCGTTTGCAATGTACGCGCTGCGCGAGACGGTCGGCACAGAGCCGGTAAACCGCGCCCTCCGCAATCTCCTGGCCAAGTTCCCGCCAGGACGTGCGCCGTATCCAACCTCCCTCCACTTCTATACCGAGTTGCGCGCCGCCACACCGGCCACCATGCACGGCCTGCTCAAGGACCTCTTCGAAGAAATCACCTTCTGGGAGCTGAGCGCGACGGCGATCGACGTGAAGCCGGATGGGAAAGGCGCATACCGGGTGTCCCTGCACATGGAGGCGCAGAAACTGAAGGGCGACGCAACCGGCATCGAGCACCCGGTCCCAATGAACGATCCCGTCGAAATCCTCGTGTACGACGCGCACCGCAAGCCGCTCTACCGCGCAGCGCATCGCCTCCGCTCCGGCGCAGAGACGATCGAGCTCGTCGTACCGCGCCCTCCCGCCGGCGCGATTGTGGATCCCGATCACGAGCTACTCGATCGGCAGCCGGAGGACAATGAGGTAGTAATCAAAGCAGGTTCGTCCCGCTGATTTGGAGTGCGGCGACGCCAGTCGCCGCTTTCACTCCGGCAACGGCATGAATTTCGGGATTACGGTACGCGCGCCGCGGCCATGCCGCGGCGAGTGAAAG
>DASVRB010000707.1:0-5172 GCA_036388835.1 Thermoanaerobaculia bacterium
TGTCGCCAACGATCCTTGCACGTTGTCTTGACTCCGATGACACACAGCTTCTCGACCGGATAGCTCTTGTCCAGATACTCCGCTTGGCCGGGGATGACGACATCGGGTCGACCATCGAGGTCCGGCCGCATGTCGTGTGGAATGCCAGCGGACGTGAGCACCTCGGCGACGTGGTTCTCCAGCGATCGCCCCGCGCGAGCCTTCCTTCGATTCATGATTCGCGCAGCCGTTTCAAGGAAGTCGTCCACGTCGCGGAAGGGGCGAGCTATGTCGGGCTGACAGATTCGCCGTTCAGCCATTCGGAAAAGCTGGTACTCGGCAGTCATCCACCGGACCAGCGCTTCGTCGCGTGTCATCGACGAAGCCTTCGCCACGCATTGCTGGACGAATTCGCGCGCCGCGCGCGAGAAGACCTCGCCTTTAGGAAAGTCACCCAATTCCGCGACAAACCGCCGGAACAGGCGGTCGAGGCATTGGTCTTCTGTCTCTACCTCGGCGAACCCTTCGCGATACACGCCCCACCGTTCGAACGGCTCAATCCCCAGCGCCGCCTGAAGTTCTTCGATGTCGTCGTCGTGGTCGAAAATGAAGGCGTCGAAGTTCTGGTGGTCTGCCGGAATCAGCACCAGAAGGTCGCCGACCGTGTCTGCGGTCAGGAAGGGGAAATCGCGGCCGAAGCGCGTCAGACGGTACTCGCTACGAGTTTTCTCGCCATACCACTTAACGCGCGAATCGGTAACGAGACCGTTGGGCCATGCGACTGCGACCTGCGTCTCCGCGAACTTACCTTTTTCGGGCGCATGAGGCGTGAAGATCGGCCATGCTCCCTTCGGAAGGAGAAATCCGGTCTGATGGCTGCCCGTGACACCGGCGTCATTCGGCGAGATGAACTTGAGAAGCGCGTTGCCGCGCGCGAGGGTGAGTTCGATGGCGCGTTCGCAGAGCGGCGAGACCATTCACAGCCTCGTCAGGAAGCTTTTGGCCGGGAACGTGACGTCTTGAACAGTGAACCGCCGCGCATGAGTTGCCATGTCAGGACCGTAATGATCTCACGAGCAACTGCCTGAACGACGGGCGGCACGACGGCGTTTCCGAACTGGCGATATGCCTGCGTGTCGGACACGACGATTGGATAGCTGTCGGGAAATCCCATGAGTCGTGCGCATTCGCGCGGCGTAAGGCGTCTCGGGTTTTGCCCCTTTTGCGGGATCAGGATCTCCGACCCATCCTTGAAGTAGCGCGCACTCAATGTCCGCGTGACGCCTTCGGGGTTGGCCAGGCCGAAGCCGAAGCCATTGCCCTTTTCGCGGTGACGCTCGGCGTAGTCCTGGAGATACTTCCAGAGGTGATCGCTGAGGGTGTACTTCGGATCGGGATTAGGTTCGAGAATGTCGGCGAGCTTCGGTCGTGGTCCTGCCGGCGGGTCGGGAAACCGGAAGGGCGGATTCTGGCCAAAGATCCGTTTGTCGAAGCAGACAATGTAGACACGTTCGCGGTGCTGCGGTACCCACCCTGCGGCGTCTATGACTTTATGGAACACGCGATAACCGAGTTGCTCAAGCGTGTCGTAAATCACCGCCCACGTGCGGCCCTGATCGTGTGATTGCAGGTTCTTGACGTTCTCGAGAAACGCCACGGGCGGGCGTTTCTGTTCGATGATCGTTGCGAGTTGGAAGAAGAGGTTGCCCTGCGTCTCACACTTGAATCCATGTGCGTGACCCAGGCTTCGCTTCTTGGAGACGCCGGCGATGGAGAAGGGCTGGCAGGGGAAGCCACCCGCGAGCACGTCGTGGACCGGAATGTCCGACACCGGGACCTTTCGTATGTCGCCTTCGGGAGTGTCGCCATACCATGCTTTGTAAGTCTTCTGCGAGTACTTGTCCCATTCGCACGAATAGACGCAGTCCCCGCCAACCGCCTGGAGTGCGGTACGGAAGCCGCCGATCCCTGCGAAGAAGTCGCTGAACCTGAACGGGAGGGTGTCGGGAGCGGTTGCGTTGACTTTCGGGACCGCCGGCTGGAACAGCGGAAGTTCGCCGTGCCCGAAGGCGTGTTCGAGGATCGAGACGATGAACTCCTGCTGGGTCATGCCGTGTTCAACGCGCTTCTTCTCAATCCACAAACGCACGTGCCTCGGCACTTTTCTGATCAGCAACTGGTCAGTCATCCACACCCCTGAAGTTTCTCGCTGGGTAAACGTGATAGCAGGTTTCCTCATGATAGCAACTCTTCCCAGAGGTTGTTAGCCGATCAGTGGAACGGCGAGACAACGGTACCTCCGTGAGGCCGATCTTCTCGGCACGTCTACACGGTGGTCCGCGCGCAGCGTCGTACCTCCTCGGAATGCGGGCGGCTTCCGCTGCATGTCTACCGGTGGTAGGCCGGTCGCGTTGCCACGTCGGAGGCCGCGGGTGTGAGCGTTAAAGGCCGGCGACACGGGCACTCGCGAAGTTCAAGGCATCGTCGGGGCGAGCCATGGCGCCAGAATGTGCGAGGACGCCAGGCGGTGAGCGACGAAGCAGCTTGAGCGAACGCGCATTCCAGATCTCCCTCCCAAGGGAGTCGCTTGTTTGAGCGCACCCATTGAGGCGAAGCGGCGACTGGAGTCGCCGCACTTAAAGCTTCGCGGCCGCGCGCCATTGCGCCACTGCGTTACGCTGTAGGCGGGAGGAACGTACGTGCAGAAGATACTTCGCGTTCTTGTATGGATGGCGCTATTGCTCGGCGCATTGGCCGGCGTGGCGCAGGAGCAGAAACCGGCGGCGGAGCCGCTGAAGGTCAAGGTGGGGGATGTCGCGCCGGACTTTACGCTGCTGCACTATGACGGGCAGAAGGTGCAGCCGGTGACGCTCAGTGATTTTCGTGGCAAGAAGAACGTCATTGTGGCGTTTTATGTGTTCGCGTTCACCGGTGGCTGACGGCAGGAGATGACGGCCTACCAGGCGAATCTCGCCAAGTTGGAGGCCGCCGACACCCAGGTCCTGGGTGTGAGCATCGACAGCCCGTTTGCCAATCACGCGTTCGCGCAACAGAACAACATCACGTTCCCACTCCTCGGCGATATGAACGCCACGGCCATCAAGGCGTATGGCCTCGATAAGGAGATCACTGTCGGCGGCGTGACGGTGCTCTCCGCGCGCCGCGCCTCGTTTCTCATCGACAAGGAGGGAAAAGTGGTCGAGGCGCAGGCCGACCGGGAGGCGGTCGATCCGACGAAGCTGATCAACGCTTGCGAGATCCCGCGACCGCGGACGGAGTAGCACGCATCGAGGCGTATTGAAAGGCGCGGGCGAGAAGGGTTCGCCCGCGCCTGCGATCGGCGGCCGAAGCGGCTGCCGCTCCACGAAGTCGTTACTGTTTCTTATTCGCGATTGTGCTGGTGCCGCTGTGGACGGCCATACGTCCGTCGGGGCGGAATTCGACGGAGACGCCGGTGAGGTCTTTCATCCGGAAGATGGTGCCGCGGACGGGGACGAGCTCGCGCACGGTGCCGAGCTGGATGTATTGCAGGACGCCGTCTTCGCGCAGGGCGATGCGGACGTCGACGCCGCCGAGGTCGTAGGTGCCGGTGAAGCGCTCGAGGAATGCGCGCTGGGTCATTTCCACTGGTGGCTGACGGACGAATACGATCGGCGCGACGTTCGGCTCGAGCGGAATGGCCACTCCGGAAATGTCGCCTTCAAGATCACTTTCGAACTGCACGCGCATGCGATAGAGGCGCGAGGTGCGGTCGTCGGGTCCGCGGAAGACGTCATAGTGCCAGTGCTCGAACGGCGCACTGAATCCGTTGTACGTCAGCACCAGACGTTCGCTCTCCTGCTTCACATCGACAAGTCCGTAGCCGGGATGGCGGTATTGGCCGGCGTATTCATCGATCGCGTGCGATGGACGCGTGCCGGTGCGGCGCACCTCCGCGCCTGCTGCTTTGGCGGCCGCTTCGCCGGCGAATGATTTTTTTTCGAGGTCGCCGAAGCGGGCCACCATGTTCGCGCTCGGCAGGCCGAGGAGACGATCGGCGATTTCGTATGGGAGGCCGTCGCGCAGGCGGGCCGAGGAGCGGTTGGTGAGGACCACGATCCCGATCTTCTGGCGCGGGATCATGAACACTGCCGTCGCGGACCCCGGCATGTTGCCGCCGTGCAGTGCGACCTCGTGGCCGCGGTAGTTTTCGATGAAGAGGCCCATTCCGTAACTACGGAAACCGATCTCCGCGAACGGCGAGGGGCCGATCGGCATATTGGGCTGCATCATCGCCTGTACGTCGCTCTCCTGCAGGATCCGTTTACCGTCGATGGTGCCGCCGGCGAGGAGCATGCGCAGCCAGCGCAGCAGATCGCGCGCGGTCGAATTGAGGCCGCCGGTCGGCGCCATCTGCTCGGCGGACTCATAGCGATCGGGGACGAGATCGGTGCGTTCGTTGTTGAACTGATAGCCGATGGCGCCTTCCGCATCCTTGCCGACGCTGGCGAGCGAGAAGTTCGTCCGCGTCATGCCCAATGGCTCGAGGAGCGACGTGCGGACGTGCTCCTCATAGCTCTTTCCGGCCAGCCGTCCGGCGAGATAGCCGGCGGTCATGTACATGAAGTTGTTGTACTGAAAGCGGGTGCGGATGTCTTTGTTGAATTCAAAGTGCTGCAAGCGGCCGTAGAGCTCCTCGCGCGTCGCGGTGGAGCCGAACCACGCCGCATCGTGGCGCGGCAGACCGATGCGATGGGTGACGAGGTCGCGCGGCGTGGCATTGAGCGTGGCGTAATCGTCGTGCACGCGAAACTCCGGCATGTACTCGCGCACCGGCTTGTCCCAGTCGAGCTTTCCCTGGCGCACGAGCGTGCCGAGGGAGGCGACCGTGAACTGCTTGGTCACCGAGGCGATGGGGAGCATCGTGTCGGGCGTGAACGGTTTGCGCCCGGCCACGTCGCGCCAGCCGTAACCCTTGAGCAGCACGACCTCACCGTCGACGATCACACCGACAGCGGCGCCGGCGATCTTCTGGTCGGCGAGCGCGTTGTCGATGAGCGCGTCGATGCCGTCGAGCGCCTGCTTCGGATCAGGCCGCTGCTGCGCAAAGGTGGGGAGGCAGGAGAGGAGAGCGAGGAGGAGCAGAAGGCGTCTCGTCATGGCGGGCATTGTAGGTTTTTGGGTCGCGCTGCTGGAATGGTGGAGCGGCGGGGG
>DASVRB010000708.1:0-7971 GCA_036388835.1 Thermoanaerobaculia bacterium
AACGCCCGCCGCTCCACTACTTGAACGGCACAAACACCTTCCTCAGCGTCTTGAACACGAAACCGACCGTGCTCACGCCGCCGAGGAGGGCGCCGAAGAAGAGGCCGGCGAGGCCGCCGATCACGACTTTGATCAGGCCGCCGCTCGATTTCGGTTTGCCGTACATCGGTGCGGGTGCGGGAGCGCGTGGCGGTGTCGTCGGCTTCGCGGTCGTTCCGCCGTCGGTGGTCTTCGGGCGTGATTCCGGTGCGGCGGCCTGCTGGCGCGCCTGCCGTTTCGATTGATCGCCTTTGAGGCTGCCGAATGTGCGCGCGTAGACCTGCGTGAATTCGGCGCCGAGGAAGAGGATCTGTGCGGACCAGTAGACCCACACCAGCAGGATGACCAGCGAGCCGGCCGCGCCGTACGCGGAGCCGACGGCCGCTTTGCCGAGGTAGAGCGCGAGACCCCATTTGCCGAGGACGAACAGCACCGCGGTGAAGACGGCGCCGAACCAGACGTCGTGCCACGCGACTTTGAGATCGGGAAGGAAGCGGAAGATGCAGGCGAACAGCACCACCGCGACGACGAAGGAGATCGCGAGCTGGATCGCATGCATCAGCGCCTCGCCGCCGACCAGCCGTTCGATGTACGGACCCATCGCCGAGATCGCGGCGTCGAAGACGAGCGTGATGAGGAGCAGGAACCCGATGCCGAGAACCATCGCCATCGAGAGGAAGCGCTCCTTGATCATGCCCATGATTCCGGCCGCTTTCTTCGGCTCGACGTTCCAGATGGTGTTGAGCGCGTCCTTGAGCTGCGCGAAGAGACCCGAAGCGCCGAACATCAGCATGATCACGCCGATGACCGTGGCCCAGACGCCGCTCTTCGGTTTCGCGGCGGCCTGGATCATCGTTTCCAGCGCCTCCGCCATCTGCGGCCCGAACACTTTCCCAAGCTCCGCCGAGACCTTCCCCTGCGCCGCTTCCTGTCCGAGGAAAATGCCGGCCATGGCCACCGCGATCAGCAGCAGCGGGCCGATCGAAAAGATCGTGTAGTACGCGAGTGCGGCGCCGAGGCGCGGCGCTTTATCCTCGCCGAATTCCTGAAAGGTCTGTTTGAAAACGGTGATGTATTTGCCCATCGTGACTGCTCCCCGGCTTGCGTGGAGAGCAACGGCCAGGCCTATTTCGTTTGCATCAAGCGGATGCAGCGCTCGAGCGACGCGCGCATCTCCGCGCGTGTCAGCCGAATCGGACGGCCGTGTCCCGGCAGCACCCATTCGAACGAGTAGTCGAGCAGGCGCTCCATCGAGCGAATCTGCTCGCTCCACGAATACCAGCAGGCGCCGCGGAACGCGTAGAGGTGGCCGCGCTGCTCGCTCCACGCCAGGTGATCGCCGGTGAAGAGGTATTGCTCGCGATAGAGAAAAACGGCGTGTCCGCGGGTGTGACCGGGCGTCGGGATCATCAGTAGATCGGGCGCGAGCGCGACCGGGTCAGTGCCGGCGATCTTGTGCTCGACAGCGCTAGTACCGGTCGTGACGTCGTCGTGGTGAAGGACGCGCGCGCAGCCGAATCGCTCGTGGAACTTGGCGTGATCGGCGACGTCGTCGCGATGTGTGAGCAGCAGCGTCTGCACGCCGCCGAGCGCGTCGATGTTGCGCACCAGCGGCGCGGTGAAGCGCGGCGAATCGATGAGGAGATTGCCGGCCTCGCGGCGGACGAGATAGCTGATCGCACCGAACGAGCTCTCGCTCGCATAGCCGCAGCGATAGACGTCGTTTTCGATCAGCTCCGGCAGCACGGCGGTCGCTTGACGCAAATCGTGTTTGGCGACGGTGCCGATGGAGCCGGTCGGGCAGGAGAGCAGCGCCTTCTGCGCGGCGAGCAGTTCTTCAGGCGTATTCGGTTGATGCTGCACGGACGACTGCTCGCCCGCATCGGAGAAAACGGCCGGCGCGAAGATGCGGCAGGCGTCGCAATCGATGCAGCTCGAGTCGACGAAGAAATCGCCCGGAACGTTCGTGGGGAGACGAAGCGCGAGCTGGGCCATGCAGAAGTAAACCACCGCGGCCGCGCCGGAAATTCGGCGCGCCGCTCAGCCCGCCGATCAACTCAACGGCGTCACGAAGATCCAGACGGCCGGTGAAGGGACGCCGCTGTAGATCATCCGGATGCGCACTTCGCGCGTGCCGCTCGGAAAGCGGAACGTGAAGTCGAACACTTCGCTCAGCTCGCGCCGCGCGACCCCTTCCTGAAACGCGCCGAAGAACCGCTTCACGCGCGTGCAGGGGGCGACGTCCTGAAAGAAGTTCTTCCCGATCACTTCCGACGCCTTACGTCCGGCGATCCGCTCTTCTGCCTTGTTGTACGCGAGGATGGTCCCGGCGGCGTCGAGATGGATCGCGCCGAACGGCAGTGCGTCGAGCTCCGCGCCGGTCAGCCTGCCGATCTCGCCGGCGATGTTTTCCGCGGTCACTTCGATGCGTGAAACAGCCATGTGTTACTTCCTTTCCTGAACGAAGACCCACACGGTCGCCGTGGGCGCGCTGTAGAAGAGCGTGACGCGCACGTTGCGCGGCGCCATCCGGAACTCGAAGCGATAGTCGAAGGTGACATTGAGCTCGCCGCCGTCGACGCCTTCTTTGAATCGCCCGTAAAACTCGCGCACGTTGGTGCACGGCGCCACGTCATTGAAAAAGTTGCGGCCGACGGTGTCGGGCGCGCGGCGGTTGGAGAGGTTGGCCTCGTACTCGTTGAACTGCAGGATGCGTCCGTCGAGATCGAGCTGGATCGCGCCGAATGGCAACGCGTCGAGCTGCGCATTCGCATAGCCGTCGATGCTTTCGAGGACGGTCTGCGGCGTGATCATGCCGGCACCTCGTGCGGTTTTCCGAAGAGCCAGCCCTGGACGAGCGTCACCCCTAAATCGCACAAGACCTGGAGCTCTTCCTCCCTCTCCACCCCCTCGGCGATGATGCGCGTGCCGAGCTCGTGGCTCATTTCGACGAGCCCCTTCACCACCGCGCGCCGTTTGCGATCGCGGTCGATGCCATCGATGAAGAAGCGGTCGATTTTCGCGAAATCAGGGGCGAATTCGATGAGCCGGCGCAGTCCGGCCGCCCCTTCGCCGACGTCGTCGACGGCGATGCGAAAGCCGAGGGCGCGCAGCTCGCGTAATGCGCGCAAGAGATCGTCCTGGCGGGCCGGCGAATGCTCGACCACTTCGAACACCACCGCGTGCGGATCGCGCGCGAAACTGCCGACCGTCTTCCAGAAATCGTCGGACGAGATGATCGTGCGCGGGTGTGCGTTGAGGAACAGCAGCCCATCGCACGGAACGGTCGAGGCGAGCTCGATGCAGCGCGAGTCGAGCTGTTCGAGCAGGTCGAGCGTCGCGGCCATCGCGAATGCGAGCGGCGGCGATTCGTACGGCGTGCCGCGCGGACCGCGCATCAACGCCTCGTAGCCGATGACCTGCTCCGGCTGCGACGCTTCGTGGATTCCGTGCAGCGCGATGCGGAGGCTCGAACGCGCAAAGAGCTGGTCCAGCACCGCCCGCTGGGGAGGCATCGGGGTCAAGCGGTCGCTTCCCGGACGAAGACCCACGCGGTGCCGGTCTGAACCGAATAGAAAAGCGTCACCGTCACGTCGCGCGGCGCCATCTGGAAATCGAAGCGATACGGAAAGATGACGTGCATGTCGCCTTTGGCCACGCCTTCACGGAAGCGGCCGGCGAAGCCCTGTACGTTCGTGCACGGCGCGACTTCATTGAAGAAATTGCGGCCGATCACGCGCTTCGGGTCGCGGCCGGTGAGCTTCGACTCCGTCATGTTGTAGCTGAGGATCTTTCCTTCTTTGTCGAGGCGGATCGCGCCGAACGGCAACTCGTCGAGCTCCTGCTCGGACATGCGGTCGATTTTTTCGAGGTCTCGAATCGTGTTCATGACACGTGAGTGTCAGGCGTGCGGATTACGCGGCGGTTACGGCGAAGCACATCGTGCGATGGCGTCGGCAACTTCCTGCAGCCGCACTTTTTTGCGCGTCATGTCGGACGACATCCAGCGGATCGAGCCGAAGATCGGACGCTCCGGCGCCCAAGGCCGGTCGTGCTTGCCGAAGCACCAGAGGATGCCGGCGTGGGTGTTCGGATCGCGGCCATCGAGAGCGTAAAGGTCGTGCAGCCGGACCATCGTGCGATGCGCTTCTTCCGGCGTTTCGCTCCACTCGATGATCTTTTTTCCCCACAACATGCGCAGGTAGTTGTGGATCGTGCCGCACTCGACGAGCTGGCGCTGCGAGAGGTTCCAGACGTCGTCGTGCGTGTCGCCGCGCTCGAGCTCTTCATACGAATACGCCGGCTTGCGCCGATCGCCGCGATGTTTGTCGAGCGTCCGCTTCGCCCAGTCGGGCAGCGCATCGAGTGAGTCGTAGCGCGGGTTGTAGAAGCACATGTTGAACGCGAGCTCGCGGCGGATGACCGCCTGTTCGAGAAACGCGTCGATGTCTTCGCCCGGCGCATCGGATGCGAGTGCCGCGGCGACGACTTCGTGAACGCCGAGGTGGCCGAAGTGGATAGCCGCGGAAATGCCGGTGCCGTTGCGACGAGAGGCATACCCGCGCAACGCTGTGGAGGACAGGCAATCCTGCCTGTCCCCCTCGTCGCCACCTGCAAAAAGGGACAGGCAGGATTGTCTGTCCTCCACCTCGAACCAGAACTGTTCGAGGAGCTTGTGCGCCTTGTCGCGAAAGAACTTTGCCGAGTACTGCTCCTTCGCCATCGCTCGCATCGGCAGCAGACCGTTGCCGTCGAAGAGATGCGTCGCGTGCGGCGGCACCGGCAGCGTCGGAAATTCATCGGTGATGACGAAGCGCGCACGCTCGATCAGTTCGCGCCGTTCATCGAGCGGAACCTCGAATCGATAGTCGATGTCGGCCACGCGCGCACTGCGCTCAGCGCCGGCGCGGATGAAGGCCTCGATGCGCGGCGAGAGATGCGGCTCGTCGAGCCACTCGGCCACGATCACCGGCAATCCGAACGTCTTCGCGTAGTCGAGCGCGAGGTTGTTCGTGACCCGCCGCGCGGACCGAGCGTGATACAGCACGTACTCGCCGCGCCGGTTCCCTTCCTTCAATTCGGTGACGCGCAATGCGAACGGGTCGGCCGCGGCCGGCATCCGCCGCAATCGGAGAAAGGAATGGCTGACCACGGGCGTGGCATTCTAGAGATCTCGGCGCAACCAGCGCCCTAGGGGAAAAGCGACCCGCGGCCTGCGCACCAGCCCGCCTTTCGCACCGGCCATGTTCGACAACCTGCAGGACAAGATGGATCGCGTCTTCAAGACGCTGCGCGGCGAAGCCACTCTCAACGAATGGCACATCGACAACGCGCTCAAGGAGATCCGCGTCGCGCTGCTCGAGGCCGACGTGCACTTCAAGACGGTCAAGGAGTTCACGAACCGCGTCCGCGAAAAAGCGGTCGGCGGCGACGTGCTCACGGCCTTCTCCCCCGCCCAGCAGGTCACGAAGATTGTCCGCGACGAGCTGCAGTCGCTCCTCGGCGGCAACGAGGTCGGCCTCGCGCTGGTCGGCAGCCCCTCGGTGATCATGATGGTCGGCCTGCAGGGCTCCGGTAAGACGACCACCTCCGGCAAGCTGGCGATGCACCTCAAGACGCGCGGCCGCCGTCCACTGGTCGTGCCGTGCGACGTCTACCGCCCCGCCGCAATCGACCAGCTCCGCATCGTCGCGAACAACGTGAAGGTGCCGTTCTTCGAGATCGGCGAGAACCGCAATCCGATCGACATCGCGCGCAAAGCCCTCACCGAGGCGAAGACGCTGATGTACGACACCGTCATTCTCGACACCGCCGGCCGTCTGCACATCGACGACGCGCTGATGACGGAACTGCAGACGATCAAAACGGACGCGCGTCCGTCCGAGATCCTGTTCGTCGCCGACGCGATGACCGGTCAGGACGCGGTGAAGTCGGCCAAAGAGTTCGACGATCGCCTCGGCGTGACCGGCATCGTCCTGACGAAACTCGACGGCGATGCGCGCGGCGGTGCGGCGCTCTCGATCAAGTCGGTGGTGAACCGGCCGATCAAGTTCGTCGGCGTCGGTGAAAAGTACGCCGACCTCGACGTCTTCTATCCGGACCGCATGGCCCAGCGCATCCTCGGCATGGGCGACGTGCTCTCGCTCATCGAAAAAGTCGAAGCCGAGGTCGATAAGAAGGAAGCGGCCCGCCTCGCTGAGAAAGTCGCGAAGGACAAGTTCACGCTCGAAGACCTCCGCTCGCAGTTGCAGCAGGTCAAGAAGATGGGTCCGCTCTCCTCGCTCGTCTCGATGATCCCGGGCGCCGGCAAGATCAACGAGGACGACATCGACGAGAACGCGATCGTCCGGATGCAGGCCATCCTCGACTCGATGACCAAAAAGGAGCGCGAGTTCCCGCAGATCATCAACGGTCACCGCAAGATGCGCATCGCCAAAGGCTCCGGCACGTCCGTGCAGGAGATCAACCGCCTCCTCAAGCAGTACCTGCAGATGAAGAAGATGATGAAGACCTTCTCGAAAGGCCTCGGCGCGAGAAAGTTCGGGAAGATGATGAAGGGGCTGCCGCCGGAGTTCATGCAGTGAATCTAGGCGCTTAGGCGCTTAGGCGCGGAGGCGCTTGGGTGGGGTGTCGCACGAACATGTTCCACGCGATACGCACCGAAGCGCCTCTTGCGTACCGCTTCGAACGCGTTCGAAGCGAGAAGCCACCCAAGCGCCTCCGCGCCTAAGCGCCCCGCGGCGCTCAGCGCCGCGAATAACCGGAATTCCGAGTGGTGGGGTGTTGTTCGGGGCCAAGCTCGGATAGCATCCGCGCTCAACTTCAAGGAGTTACTGAACCCATGCTGAAGATTCGTTTGCGCCGCCAGGGCGCGACCCATGCTCCGTTCTACCGTGTGGTGGTGTCGGATTCGCTGAAGACGCCGTCGGCCGCCACGGTCGAGCAGATCGGCCATTACGACCCGAAGAAGAACCCGGCCGACGTGAAGATCGACACCGCGCGCGTCGATTACTGGGTCAGCAAGGGCGCGCAGCTCTCGCCGACCGTCAAGTCGCTGATCAAGAAGCTTCCGAAAGCCTGATCGGAGCGGCGCCGCCGCTCCTCAAAACTCGTCCGATGCGAGAGCTGATCGAGTTCCTGGCCAAGTCCCTCGTCGACAATCCCGATGAGGTGAAGACGCGCACGTACGAGCGCGGCGAGCAGGGAACGGTGGTCGAGCTCGAAGTGGCGCCGGACGACCTCGGCAAAGTGATCGGCCGCCAGGGCCGCACCGCGCGCGCGCTCCGGACGCTGCTTTCGGCGGCCGGCCAGAAGTCGCGGCGCCGCTATTCACTCGACATCGTCGATTGAGCGGACCGGCACGCGCGTCATGAGCGATCGCATCGCCATCGGCATCATCCGCAAGGCGCACGGAGTTCGCGGCGAGGCGAGCATCGAGCCGTGGACCGATTCGGTCGACCGCTTCGACGAGCTCGAATCCGTCACGCTCGTCGCCCCCGATGACAAAGAGACGCGCGACGTCTCGGTCGAAAGCGTCCGCATGCACGCCGGACGCGCCCTTCTCAAGTTCCGCGGCATCGACTCGCCCGAAGAAATCCAGACGCTGCACAACTGGACCATCGAGATCCCCGAGGATCAGGCGCGCGAGCTCGAACAGGACGAGTACTTTCTGCACGATCTGGTTGGCCTCACGCTGGTCGACGCCGACGGCAAAGAGCGAGGCATCGTCACCGATGTCTACGAAGGTGGCGGCGGCCTCCTGCTCAACGTCAAACGTCCCGACGGAAAAGAATTCGAGCTCCCCTTCGCCGCCGACCTCTGCACCGAGATCGATCTGGAGGCGAAACGGATGACCGTCGCGCTACCGGAAGGGCTCGACGATCTCGATGCAGTTGCGGAATGACGGCGATCGAAGCCGGACCGTGTGTCATT
>DASVRB010000709.1:0-5799 GCA_036388835.1 Thermoanaerobaculia bacterium
CGAAGGACCCCCTGCATCCCGCGCGGGTCTCGTGCACCGCAGGGGGTCCTTCGCCGTCTTCGCGGCTCAGGATGACAGGTGTCTATTGGCTCCGGGGCCGCGATCAGACCGGCGGCCTGCTCGCCTGCGGCTGGATCGTCCGGGCGGTGCTTCCCGGTGCGATCGTTCGCACGCTGCTCGTCGGCTCGATGCGCCGCGCGCCGCTGGTGGGCTCGAGGTTCCGGGACGTGCTCTGCGGCCCGATGTTCCGGGCGGAGCTCTGCGGGGTGATGTTGCGGGCGGAGCTGGCCGGTGACGCCGCGGGCGCGGGCGCAGTCGGTGTCGCTTCCGGACGCGCGGTCGGCGCGGCCGGCTGCGTGTACGACGGCGCGGGTGTGGCCATCGCGGCGGGCGTGGAGGGCGCCGGCACGTTCGGCAGCGGCGCCGCGTCGCCGCTCTGGATCGACACCCGTCCGTTGCCATTGCTCCGCGCCAGCGTGGCATTCGTGATCACGGCCGCTTTCGGCGCTTTGCGGTTCGTCCGCTTCGCCAGCGCGACGAGAGGCGAATCGCCGGCGACCGGCGCACCTGCAACAGGCGCATCCGCCGCCGCGGCGGCGAGCGAGACGAAGACGAGGCCGAGGAGTGCGATGCGGATCATGAACGCCAGAGTAGCGGATCGATCCGCGAGACGCACCGCACAATCGCGGAAAGTTATCACGTGCGTACCCGTCCTCGTGGAGCGGCGGCCGCCTCGGCCGCCGAGCGTCTCGCGAAAATCGGGCGCCGAAGCGGCCGTCGCTCCCCAGGAACGGCTTCGCTCCAGCTTCGGTTTTCGCCCGCGGATGCGCGCGAATGTGTTAAACACACCGCCCGCATGCGCCTCGGCGACTTCATTCTCGCGAACCTCGAGCCGATTCTCGCGGATTGGGAGGAGTTTGCGCGGCGCCTGGCGCCGGGCGCGGAGATGGGCGTGGTCTCCCTCCGCGATCATGCGGAGCTCATTCTCAGGGTCACCGCGCGCGACATGGCCTCCTCGCAAACCGCGGAGCAGCAGGCCGACAAAGCGAAAGGCCTCGGCGGCGGCGGGACGGAGAGCGCGAATCTGGACAGAGCGTCCGCGGACCACGCCCTCGATCGACTCGGCTCCGGTTTCAACCTCATCGAGGTCGTCGCCGAATACCGTGCGCTGCGCGCCAGCGTCCTGCGACTCTGGAGCGAGCGCGCCCGCCGTGCGGAGGAGCATGACCTGCAGGACCTCATCCGCTTCAACGAATCGATCGATCAATCGCTGACCAAGGCTGTTCGCAGTTACACGGAGCGAGTGCACGAGTCGCGCGAGCTGTTTCTCGCGACGCTGGGTCATGACCTGCGCAACCCTCTGAACGCGATCGTGATCTCCTCCGCGCTTCTGGCCCGGTCAGGCCAGCTCGACGAGGAGAACACACAGGTCGCGCGGCAGATGGCGGGCTTCGCCGACGTGATGACCGGGATGATTCACGATCTGCTCGATTTCACGCGCACCCGTCTCGGCGGCGGGATGCCGGTGTCCGCCACCTCGGTCGACCTGCAGGATCTCTGTCGCGACGTCCTCGAGGAATTCCGCGCCGCGCACTCCAACCGCACCGTGAACTTCGACTCTGTCGGCGACACGACCGGTGAATGGGACGCCGCGCGCCTGCGGCAAGTGCTCTCGAACCTGGTCGCGAACGCGATTCAACATGGCGCGGACACGAGTCCGATCGAGGTCTTTGCAAACGGTGAAGGGTCCGACGTCCTCGTCACCGTCACAAATCAAGGCGCGGCCATTTCGGAGTCAGCGCTCCCGACGATTTTCGACCCGTTCGTCCGCGCCGACGCCTCGCGCAAACAGACGCCCGGCGGAATTGGCCTCGGGCTCTACATCGCGCGCCAGATCGTGCTCGCGCACAACGGCACGATCACCGTGAAGTCGTCCGAGACGACCGGGACGACGTTCACCGTCTCACTGCCCCGGCAGTACCGGAGCGATCGCAAAGAGACGATGTCCGTTCAGGTGTAACACGCCGCCGCTGGATCCGTTCGCGTGGATCACGCGCGAGCCCTCACCACCAGCCGTCCCAAACGCGGCACGGCTCTTGATCGCACCACGCGTACCGGTGAGCCGCCCGCCCGCTCGCCGATGATCGGGCGACGGCGACCCGCGACCGCGCAATGAAGCCATTTACGATCGAACAACTGCCTCTCGAGCACGTCCTGCTCCGCTCGCTCGTGCCGCACGAGCCGCCGCAGGCTTGCGGCACGTGCGGGGAGGACGCGGTGCAGCAGCTCTCGATCCGCGGTGTCGACGACAACGCTCATTTTTTCTGCCTCGGACACGCGATTGCGAGTGAAACGTGAGCGACGAGACTGCCGGCAGCGGGCGGAACATCGTCGCGATCACCGCTGACGACCTGCAGGACGAGCGAGGGCGCGCCGTCCGTAACGAATACGCGATTGCCGAGGAGAACACCGAGGTGATCATCCGCCTCGGCGAGCACGAAGCCGAGCGCCTCGATCTCGCCGAGCTCTACCAGCGTCGCCTCGCCGAGCAGGCGCGCGTCCCGGTGGAGCACCGTCGGCACGTGCTGGTGGTCGACGATGACGAGACCATTCGCAGCCTGATCAGCCGCCTCCTCGCCCGCCGCGGCCTCGCGCCCGACACGGCGGTGAATGGCGAGCACGCGCTCGAAAAACTGCGAGTGAGCGATTACGCGGTCGTGCTCCTCGACCTGATGATGCCTCGGGTCGACGGCTTCGAAGTGCTGAAGCGAATGCGCGCGGAGCGGATGTTCCTGCCGGTGATCGTGATCTCCGCGGTCGGCGAAAAGAGCGCGCCCGACCTCGATCCGTTCCTGGTCACGGCGATCATCCGGAAACCATTCAACATCGATGTCGTCGCCGACATCGCCGCCCAGCTCGTGGCGGCGTACGCGCCTCCGATCATCGAGTGAGCGCCGATCGTGCGACGTTTCGGCTCGCACTTTGCTCCCGAATGTGCTCGTGGCCGAGCTCGAAGGCGCGACGGACGACCCCCTCTCCCCCGCTGCAAGGCGCGCGATTGACGCGATCGAGCGCGTTGCGCGCGAGCAGCTTTCCGCGCTCGGCAGGTCCGAGGCGCTCGACGTGCTCGAAATCGCGCGAGAACGGCTGCTGACGATCGAATCCGAGGAGTACGGCTTCTCCCGCGAGCGCTGAGCGGCGCGACCGCACCCGTTCGCCTCGCGTTTGCGCGACCGTGTATTGTGTCGCGCAGTCTCCATGGAAAAACGGGTTCTCGTGGTCGAAGACGACGCCCCGATTCGCGTCATGGTCTCCGCCGTTCTGGCGCAGGCAAACTTTGCCGTCGAGACCTGCCGCGACGCCGGCGAAGCCCTTCCCCAACTCGATCAGCAGCAGTTCGGCGTCGTCGTGCTGTCGATGGACAGCTCCAGCCCCGAAAGCGACGCCGCCATCCTCGACCGCCTCCACGCGACCGAAGAGCCCCCCTGCGTCGTCCTCATCTCCGCCGGCTCCCAACCGAAGCTCGACTCCGTCGTCTCCCAGCTCGTCCGCGCCCGGCTCCGGAAACCGTTCGACATCTCGGAGCTGGTGGCGGCGGTGCGAGGGTGTTTCAACTCGTAGAGGCACGTTCACCACGTCGGACCGAAGATGCGACGCAGTCGTTCGGCGACGGTCCAAGCGTCGATCAGGATCGGCTCCGGGTCTTTCGCATGGTCGGCTTCACTCAGCATTGCAGTGAAGACGAACCACAGTTCGCCCACGAACGTCCGCGGCACGTACTCCTCATCCGCAAGGAGAAGTCTCAGCTCGTCGAGGAGGGCGGTCAACGCATCAACCGCCTCCCTGTTGATCTGCTTCGTCGAACGAAGTGGCCCGAGAACGTCAATCACAATTCGGTCGAATCGACTCTTTAGTTGGCCAATCTGCTCAATCTTCACGGCGTCCATCCGACGATCGCCTCTCTTGGTATGAACTGGTATACCGATAGCTCCTGCTGCCATATCGAGTAGTGGTACGGCAAGCCCGCCTCACCCATGACACGCGGATAGATCTCCCACGCTCGTTTCGGCGGTGCGAGGGTGCTTCAACATGTAGAGGCGGAGCGATCGCCAGGTCCAGCAGTTCGCCGCGCCGGCCACGACGTTCAGCCGTCAAGCTCCGCGAGAAGCGCGAGGGCGTCCGAGTCGCCCACCTTTTGTGTGAGGAGCATTTTCAGGTATTTCCTGGCTTCGCTCGACCGGTCGAGGTTACTCAGGGTCACGGCGAGCCCCCACAAAATGTCGGTATTGTCCGGCGCCAGCGAATGAGCCACTTTGAAGACTTCGACGGCGTCTTCCCACAGCGTCGCTTTCGCTAAGGCGCTCGCGATACGAGCAACGTTGAGCGGTCGCTGAGCCGCGTCGCGACATTCAATCGCCTCCACCACCAGCGTGCCGTCCTCACCTTCAGGAATGCGTAGGTAGTAGTTGCCGCGGCTGTAATTGAGCAATACGGTGCGATTGGAGCTCTTCCAGGACTCGAAGATCCGCGTCAGGTCCGCTTGTGAGGCTGTCAACGTTGCTTCGGCCTGAGGATCGCGGATGGGCGCGTTCGTCAAATCGCTCAACTGCGCTGCGAGATTGATCGCCTCGGTGACCTCTTCGAGCGGCCCGCCATAACAGAAGTTCAACTCCACACTGCCACTGCTCGTAAGAAGTGTGATGAAGATCTCAGCGTCTGGGTCGGCGAGCCGATACTCGAACGGAGCGTACCGACGCACGCCTTCGACCGAGCCCACAGTCGCATCCACATTGCCGTTGGCTGGTTTGATGATCAGCGAGTAAGTCACTGTCTCCGCCCCTCCCCGCCAGAAAGTATCAACGGCGGCCGGACTCCGTTGAGCGGATCGATGAGCGGTCTAATGAGAATACGCCGGCTCCCAACCGAAGCTCGACTCCGTCGTCTCCCAGCTCGTCCGCGCCCGGCTCCGGAAGCCGTTCGACATCTCGGAGTCGGTGACGGCGGTGCGAGGGTGCTTCAACTCATGCTCAGCTCGAGGCGCAACCGAAGTCGGAGCCTCGCGGGACGACCTGCCGCATTCAACCAACCGCTCCGGCACCAAACAGTTCCGTCTCGAACCGCTGCAGTAGCGTCGCGCCCGCGACATCGTCGCCTCGCTCGTACGCCTGACGAGATGCCGTGAGCACCTCTCGTAGGGCCGGTTCGTTTGCCTTCGCCATGCCCGCATCGACGGCCAAACTCAATCCGTGCTCCAGTTCCGTAAACGCGCGGGACAACGACATCTGGTCCTCAGGCCCAAGATAGTCCTCCTCCGGAAATTCGTCCGGCGCGTAAAGGATCACGTAGGAAATCAGATCAAGGAGATCTTCAACGCTATTTACCCATGTCGTTCCCATGACATCCTCAAGGCACGATCAAGCTGTACGAGCCTCCCAGCTGCGTCGGCCTGACAATCGTGATGCGGTTACCGGACGAGAAGCTGTGGAACTGCCGGATCTGCAATGAAGACCAACCTTTGTGGCCGATGGTCGCATCCATGATGACTCCGGGCCGGGTGAGTCTCACGTCTGGGATTCGGTAAACGCCTGAACCAGCAGGATCACGCATCCAGCGGTTGATCTGGACAACCGAACCAGGACCTTCGCTGATGCCTTCACTCCGCAGCCACTCCGTCGTCTCCCAGCTCGTCCGGCCCGGCTCCGGAAGCCGTTCGGCATCTCGGAGCTGGTGGCGGCGGTGGTGTTTCAACTCATGAGGACGCCGTTACTCGATCACGTGAGGCACCCGCAGGTACCGTAA
>DASVRB010000710.1:0-15729 GCA_036388835.1 Thermoanaerobaculia bacterium
CTTTCACTCCGAACGCAGGAACAGCGGCGACTGGCGTCGCCGCACTCCAAACTACAAGCCGCGAATCCGCGATGAAAACAGCGGATCGTCGGCGTACTTTGCCGCCAGCTGGTTGATCCGGAATCGTCGCCGTGCCTCTTGGAACGGCAGCTCCGTTCGGATGAGTCCGAGATCGTAGGCGAGGCGGTCGGAGCTCGCGGGGAGCAGCGTGGCGATGCTGAACGGGACGCGCTCCTCGGCGATGTCGTTCACGTGGCGCACGAGGTTCGTCGTGCAGGTGGTTCGTGGCGGTGTTGTAGAACTCCGGCTCCGCGGCCAGCTTGTTTGCGCGCGCGAGCATGGCCGTGAACATCTTCCGCATCTTCGCGCGCGTGGTGTCGATCGGATAGAGATAGACGACGTCCTTGCGATGATTCGTGCGCAGCCTGATGAGGTCGCGCTCGTCGCCGATCACGTACATCAATTCGTACTGCCGGTTCAGCCCCTTCAGGACAGAGAAGCTCTCGCCCTCTTCCTTCCGGATCTCGACCGAAATCGCCACGAAGTCGTTCCCGCCGAATCCGAAACTGACGAAGGTGTGCGCGGCGCCGCCCTTGCCGAACGGCTCGACTACGAACCACGCCGATTCGAGTTTCTCCAGGTCGAAGGTCTTGTCATACCAGGCGGGCGTGTAGTCGCTCTCGCTGCGGTATTCCAAGTTGCGAATGTTGCGGATGGTGACGCGGTTGCCGCTGAATTCCGCCAGCGGCAATCGCGACTGATCGGCCGCCCAGTTGCGATCGAGCTCCGGCTGCACCACGACGCACATCGCGGCGCGCAGCACGACGAGCGCGGCGATGGCCGTGAACAGCCAGCGCAATCGGGTCATGAAACGATCAGTCGCTGAGGACCTGAATTTCCGGGATGTTCCGGTACTTTTCGGCGAAATCGAGGCCGTAGCCGATCACGAACTGCGGCTCGATCGGGAAGCCGACGTAGTCGGGCGTGAACGGCACTTTGCGCGCCTTCGGCTTGTCGAGAAACGAGGCGGTCTTTACCTTCGCGGCGCCGCGGCTCTCGATGTAGTTGTTGACCTCACGGATCGAAAGGCCGCTGTCGATGATGTCTTCGACGATCAGCACGTTCCGGCCACGCATGTCGAGCTGCGGCTCTTTGAGGATCGTCACGACGCCCGACGAATACTTCTGATTGCCGTAGCTCGAGATCTGAATGAAGTCGAGGTGGACGTCGATGTTCATCTGCCGGACGAGGTCGGCGCAGAAGAACATCGCACCTTTTAGAACGCAGAGCGCGATCAGCTCGCTGCCCGCGAACTCGGCGCTGATCTCCTGCGCCATTTCGGCGACACGGCGGTCGATCTGTTCGCGACTGAATAACGTGGTCTGTGCCATTCGTGTCAGAATCATAGCATCCGGATTTCGCCATGAACGTCGCCGAAGCAGGCACTTTGCAGAGCCGCTACGCTCGCATCTCCGATCGCTTCAAAGCGACGTGGACGGCGCACCAGTTTGCGTCGGGAGTGTTCGCGCAGTTCCTCTCCGAATCGCTCCCGTACGACATCGATTTCGGCTCGATGTACACGACGATCAAGTCGGCCGGCCGCACGCTCAATGGCACCTATCCGATGGAAGCGGGCGCGATGCTCGACCTGCTCGAAGATCAGCTCGAAGAGGCCTCGCGCAAGCTGCTCGCGGCCGACGCGCGCATCAGCGCATCGCTGCTCCGCCGCTTCTTCGACCGCCTCGAGCGTCCGGACGATTCGCTGCTCGAATGTCTGATCCGCTTCTACTTTTACGCCGACGCGGTGGAAGGCGATCACCGCGATAAGGTCGACCTTCTCTTCACGCGCCTCGGCGAGGATTTTCATCAACAGCGCAATGAATTCGTGGTGCGCGAGGCGCTCGGCCTGCGGCAGCGCATCATCGGTCTCGTCTCGTTGCTGCGCGTGGCCGCGGCGCCGCGCGATGAGGTAGGCCGTCTCATTCGCGCACTCCGCTCGATCCGCGAGGACATTCACTCGGCCGCGGCGTTCGACGATCTGAGCGAGCGCAATCTGCTCAAGGACGCGCGCACGTTCAAGCATCGCGTCGGCGATCTCTACTTCGATCCCGACGTGCTCCTGTCGATCATCGAATTGAATGTCGCGGCGAAGAACCGCTTCCTCCGGCTGTACGGCGGCGAAGAGCAGCGCCTGATGGAGGACACGGGGAAGCTGATGAAGCACGGCTCCGCGATCGCGCGGAACTTCGGCGGCACGAACCCGGGGCTGGTCGAGGAGATCGCGCGCTTTCGCCTGCTGCGCGATCAGTTCGACTCGCTGCGCGCGCAGTCGAACGTGAAGCACGACGTGGTCACGCGCCTGAAAGCGAGCATGAACAGCATCCTCGCGCAGCTCGATCAGGGGCTCGATCCGGAGATCGAAAGCGCGGAAGATCTGCCGCCCGCGTTCTTCAATGTCGGCAGCATGACGGCGCGCTTCGGACGCGGCGAGCCGCTGCTCGAATACGTCCTGCGCATCGACGCGGCGATCGAATCGGCGGAGCCGGCGATGACGCCGGAGGAGCTGGTGCAGATTCCGGCGGCGCGCGAGCTGCGCCTCGAACCGTGGGAAGCGGCCGCGTATCAGAAGCTCGTCGATGTGATGCAGCCGGAGGCGGAAGAGGACGTCGAAGAGTTGTGGCTGCTCTATCTCCGCGCGGCCGCGCTGCGGATGAAGATCGACGAAGAGGCGACGATTCTCGCGACCGCACTCTCGGCCGGCGCGAAGCCGGACGCGGAGCTGATGACGAAGGCGAAGAAGAGTCTCGACCTGGCGAAGGAGTTGGATGAGACGTTCGCCGATCTGCTGCAGGAGGCGGTCTACTACTCGAACCGCCGCATTCATCGCCAGCTCTACCGCTCACGCTTCCGGCTGATGCGCGGGTTCTCCGGGCTGTGGCTGATTTACGACTCCGCGAGTTTGTGATTGGGGACGACGAGGGGCCTCCGGCGGGCCGGCACGGCCGGCAGCGCTACTCGCAGCACGTGCACTCGCGAAAGGGGCGCTTCAAGCGACAGGCGTGCGCTCAGGCTAGGCCAACAAGCGCTGCCGGCCGCGCCGGCCCGCCGGAGGCCCCCGGTCGTCCCCCAGTACAATCGGCGCGAAGATGAAAATCTACCGCTACCTGCATCGTGGCCGCATCGCGCAATCGTCTGTGCTTCCTGAGGGCGCCGTCCTCCTGCCGCCGACCGTGCCGACCAAGATCGTCTGCATCGGGCGCAACTATGCCGATCACGCCAAAGAGCTCGGCAACGAAGCGCCGAGCGAGCCGCTGCTCTTCCTCAAGCCGCCGAGCGCGCTGCTTGCGCCGGGCGGCACCATCGTCAAGCCGTCGCAATCGCAGCTCGTCCATCACGAAGGCGAGCTCGCCATCGTCATCGGGCGCGAGGCCAAGAACATTCACGTCGACGACTGGCGCGACTACGTCCTCGGGTTCACCTGCGCCAACGACGTCAGCGCGCGCGACCTCCAGCGCAAAGACGTCCAGTTCACGCGCGGCAAAAGCTTCGACACCTTCTGCCCCGTCGGACCGCACATCGAGACCGACCTCGATCCGTCCGATCTGCGCATCGTCACGCGCG
The DNA here is from genome assembly GCA_036388835.1 of Thermoanaerobaculia bacterium. GTDB lineage: Bacteria > Acidobacteriota > Thermoanaerobaculia > Gp7-AA8 > Gp7-AA8 > QHVT01. The sequence goes on from DASVRB010000710.1 coordinate 3,622, forward strand.
TGAACGGGCAAGTGAAACAGGACGGCCGCACCTCGCAGATGATCTTCCCGTGCAACGTCCTGCTGTCTTACGTCAGCGAGCACATGACCCTGATGCCGGGCGATCTCATTCTCACCGGGACGCCCGCCGGCGTCGGCTCGCTCAGCGCCGGCGACACCGTCGAAGTGGAGATCGAAGGCATCGGCACGCTGCGCAATGAAGTGGCGTGACGAGCTGACGCGTCGCTTTCCGAAGCTCACCAGACTCGATGCCGATGCATACGTCGTCGGCGGCGCGATTCGCGATCTGCTCCTCGGGCGCGAGCCCGCTGACGTCGACGTCGCGGTCAACGATCCGCTCGCCGCGGCGAAGAAAATTCGCGAGCGCGTGATCCGCCTTGGCACCGAGGAACATCTCAGCGCCTATCGCGTCGTCGACGACGATCGCGTCTACGACTTTGCCGAGATCCTCGAGCACGATCTCGATGTCGATCTCACGCGCCGCGACTTCACGATCAACGCGATGGCCGTCGATCTCACCCGCGATCTATTGATCGACCCGCACGGCGGCGAACGCGACGTGAATGAAGGCGTGGTGCGCATGGTGCGCGCGTCGAACTTCGACGACGATCCGCTGCGCACCATCCGCGGCGTCCGCGCGGCGCTCAAGTACGGCAGTATCGACGCCGAAACGCTCGAAGCCATTCGCGTGCGCGCGCCGCGCATCGTCGATGTTGCGCCGGAGCGGGTGACCTACGAGCTGTCGGTGATCTTTTCGTCGAACACCTTCAATCGCGCGCTCGAGCTCCTGCGCCAAACGAACCTCGCGGAGCCGCTTCGCCTCGAGTGGAGGATAGGCAATCCTGCCTGTCCTCTCGCGCACGAACCGACGCTCGCCGGCGCGTTTGCGTTGCTCGTCGAAGAGCCACGCGCGTACGCCGAACGCTGGCGCTGGAGCGACTCGCTCCTGCGCGAGGTGCTGACGCTGCAGCAGTTGATGCAGAAACACGATCGCCTCGCATTGTTCGACGCCGGCGAAACGATCGCGGGTCAATTACCGCCGCTGCTGCCGGACGTCACGCTCGACTGGCCCGACTTTGCGATCAAGCCTCTGCTGACCGGCAACGACATCGCCCGATTGACCGGCATCGCCCCAGGAAAAGAGCTCGGCCGCATCGTTCGCGAGCTGCTCGAGGCGCAGGTGATGGGGAAGGTGAGTACGCGTGAAGAGGCGGAGAGGTTTGTGACGTCGCACCCCCTCCGTCATCCTGAGCGTTAGCGAAGGATCTCAAAATGCGACGGCGGTCGCGGCTGAGATCCTGAGATCCCACACCTGTCACCCCGAGCGTAGTCGAGGGGCCTGGGCGGGCGGGGCGGAAGGCACGTGCGTCGCGCCCCACCCGCCCAGGTCCCTCGACTACGCTCGGGGTGACAGATGCACGGGCGCTGTCACTGCGTCAACGTCACATCCACTTCGCCCGCGGTCACGTGCACGTTCACGTTCGAGCGGCCGGCGGCATTCACGAACTTCGTCTTGCCGGGGAAGACACCTTCGCGCGTGACGACCTCTGTGCCGAGGTTCGTGCGGACCTCGCCGATGCGGCAGGAGGCGTTGAGCAGGTGCACGTTGCTGCGCGGCATGGTCAGGTCGATCTCGCCCGCGCGGAGGTCGATGTCGACGTGACCGAAATTGCCGGCCATGTCGATCTCGCCCGCCGTCGTGTCGAACTCCACGTCCACACCGGGCGGGAGGTCGAGGCGGAGATCGATGCCGGTGAACTTCTGCGCGCGCCACGACTGTGCGCGCGGGCCGAACTTGCGGCGCACGACAGCTTCTTCGCCGCTGATGTAGAACTCGATCGTCGTGTCGTTCACGACCTTCTGCGCCCAGTCGCGCTCTTTCGAGCCGTCGTAATCGCGCGACACGATCGCGGAGAGTCCGAGCTGCGTCGCGCTGCCGTTGCGGATCGTGAAGCTGCCGGTCGGGATGTCGATTACGACGCGCTTCACGCCGCCGCGCTGCACCACGCGTTGAAATTGATGCATCGCGTCGGTCGCCGAAGCGGCGGTCGCGATGAAGAGGGATGCAGCGAGAAGCAGGACGTGACGCATCGGTTCGTCTCCTGAAAACTTCGGCGGGCTGAAGCCCGCCGCTCCACCTTACATACGTCGTTACTCGTTCGCCGGTTGCGCGGTCCACGCGGCCCAGCGCTCGGCGAGCACTTCGCCGTTGCCGTCGCCGAGCAGCGGCTGGACGTACTTTTTGCGGTCGGCAGCGCCGGGATGTGTCGCCGTCAGCACGCGCATCTGTGCGTCGCCTTGGAGGGCTTCGAGCGCATCGAGGAAACGGAGAAACTCGGTCGAGCGATAGCCCGCCGCATGCGCGAGCTCGACGCCGATCTTGTCCGCTTCTTCCTCGTCACGGCGCGAAAGGCCGGTGGTGAAGAGCTTCTCGTACGCGAGGTTGCTGATTTTCTCGCCGAGGGTGTCGTTGAGAAACGAGCCGGAACTGGTCGTCTTCGCAAGGTCCGTCGCGGCCGAGATCGTGTTCGCGCGCTTCACTTCTTTCAAGATGTGCTTCTGCGTCGCATGCGCGATCTCGTGGCCGAGCACCGACGCGAGCTCAGCCTCGGAATGGATCTGGTCGAGCGCGCCGGTGGTGATGAAAATGAAGCCACCGGGGCAGGAGAACGCGTTCACGACCTGGGTGTCCAGCACGGCGAAATGCCACTCCAGCGTCGGCCGCGCGCTGTACAAGGCGACGGTGTTGCCGACCAGCGTCACGTACTGCTGCAGCTTGTCGTTCTTCGACAGCGGGTAGGTCTTGAGGATGCGCGCGGCGACGACGCGGCCGATGTCCGCCTCTTCCGCTTCCGTGAAGTCGCGCGACGCCGACTGCACGACCTTCGCCCCTTTGGTGATCTTGTCCTTGTGCTTGTTCCAGAGATCGCCGAGCTGCGCCTGCGCGTTCTCGGCAACAAGCAGCGTCGCGACAAGCAACCCCACCGTCATCCTGAGCGTAGCGAAGGATCTCAACATGCGACGGCCGGCGCGCTGTGGCCGCGGTTGTCGCCGCCGAGATCCTTCGCCGTCTACGCGGCTCAGGATGACGGGAAGCGCGGTGGTCGAGTGCAGCAGATTGTGCTGATTCATCACTGCTCCCGTCCTTTCCCGACTTTGCCGTCCTTCTGGAAGTCCGCGAGGGCGTCGCTCATCTTTTCCGCCCAGGCGGCGTCGCGGTTCTCGACCGCTTCGACGGCCGCGTAATCACCGCCGTCTGCGAGCTTGAGGCCCTTGGTGCCGACTCCGCGTCCGCCCGCTGTGGCCGAGACGGTTGACTGCGACGGCCCGAGGAGATCGCCGGAGAGGCGCGCGAGGCGCGAGGCTGCCCCTTTCTTCGGACGGACCGCAAAGTTGGACGCGTCGGCTTTGCTGACCGCGAATGAAGTCCGTTTCGCGACGAAGCCGTTCACGTCGACCTGCGACGTGCCTTTGTCATCCTTTGCATACTTTGCTTTCGCGTCGGTGAAGAGGAGGGCCGGCACGATGCTCTTTTCGGCGCCGCCTTTGTACGCGCTCAGCTCGACGTCGCCGCCGCTCTCGCGCACCCACACTTTGCCGTCCGGGCCGCCGAGGAACACGATCACCGGAGACTTTGGCGTGGCGCGGAACTCCGCGCGCGCGCTGCTCTTGCTCGTGAGCAGCGTGACGGTGCCGGCCGCGGTACCGCCCTTCGTCACCGTCCACTTCGACTCGGTCGGCGTGCTGAACAGAACTGCCAGTAAAACTGCGAGGAACCCTGTCATCGTCGTCCTTTGACTTCGTAGATCTTTACCGCTCTCTCTTTACCCTTCACTTTCACGTCATCGAGGTAAACGGTCTCGAAGCCGTCGCCCATTCTCTCGAGCGTCGATTCGCTGACGATGACCTCGGTGCCGTAGTCTTTGTTCTTCCCTTCGAGCCTCGAGGCGAGATTCACGGCGTCGCCGATGACCGTGTAGCCGAACACGCGCTCCGAACCGATGTTGCCGGCCACCGCTTCGCCGGTATTCACGCCGACGCCGATGCGCAGCGACGCTTTTCCTTCGCTAGCCCACCGTTCGCGCAGCCGCGCCGTCTCTTCGATCATCTCGACGGCGCAGGCGACGGCGTGACGCGCGTGATCGGGATCGTTCGCCGGCGCGTTCCAGAAACCCATGACCGCGTCGCCGATGAATTTGTCGAGCGTGCCGCCGTGCGCGAGGAGGATCTCGACCATTCGCGTCAGATATTCGTTGAGCATTTCGACGACTTCCTCCGGCTCCGACGCCTCGGAGATGGAGGTGAAGCCGCGGATGTCGGAGAAGAGGATGGTGAGGTCGCGACGCTCGCCGCCGAGGCGGACCTTCTCCGGGTGCGCGAGGATGTGGTCGAGGATCTGCGGCGAGACGTAACGGCCGAACGTCGCCTTGAGCAATGCGGTCTGCCGCTGCTCCTGCACAAACTTCATGGCGGTGATCACGACGTACGTGATGCCGATGACGACGGCGGCGGTGAACGCCGGAATCGCGAAACCGGCGACGAGCGCGCCGTAGCCGATGGCGAGCACCGCCACGATGCCGAGGGCCGCGATTGCGCCGGAGATGAGCTGCGAGCGCGTGCGATCGAGCGCGAAGCCGACCGCGGCGCCGAGGAGAATCAGGATCGGAAATGCGACCGCGCGCGGCGTGGCGCGATTGAAGTCGTGATTGATCAGGTTGTCGATCGCGTTCGCGTGTAACTCGACGCCGGGCGCGATCGGCGAGAGCGGATTCGCGCGCAGGTCGAGGAGGCCGGCCGCGGTGTAGCCGACCAGGACGATCTTTCCGCGGAACTGTTTCGCGAATGCCTCCGCGAGTGCGGGAGTGAGCGAGCCTTCCTGCCGCATCAGCGCCGCGAGCACGAGCTTGTCGAGCCCGACGTGCGCGTAACTGAGGTCGGCGGGTTTGGCCTTGGCGCCGTTCCAGCGAATGAGCAACGAGTCGTCGTCTCGAGTGGAGCGGCGGGCTTCAGCCCGCCGGCCGTTGCTGCTGCTCGGCGGGCTAAAGCCCGCCGCTCCACGAGACGTCGCGAATTGCTCGAGTGCTGCGAGTGCGAGACTCGGCGTCGTTCCCTGCCGGAGCGGATAGACATGCGTCGTCGACGTCTCGCGCTCCAGATCGATCGCTCCGACTTTTGCGGCGAACATCGGATGCGGACGCGTCCTGCTGGTCGTGGCGAGGATCACCGGCGCGCCGTCGAGCGCGGCGGCGAACGCGCGGTCGCCTTCCGGTGCGGCGGGGTTCTCTTCGCTGAACAGGATGTCGAAGGCGATGGCGGCGGCGCCGGCGCGCTTCAGCTCATCGACGGCCAGCGCCCACACCTCACGCGAATACGACTGCGGACGTCCGTACAACTCGGCGAGAGCGCGCACGCTCTCGTCGCTGACGGTGACGAGGACGATGCGCGGATCGGCGGGGCGCGACTCAGCGAGCCGGCGCGAGTAGCGGTCGAAGAGCCACCACTCGGCTCCGAAGAACGTGGGGGAGAGAAAGAGGATCGCGGCGACGATGGCCGCGCAGAGCGCACCGAGTCTCATCGAGGTTCAGAAAAACGAAGGGCCGGCAAACGCCGGCCCTTCAGTACGACTCCCCAAAAAATGTTTCGGTGATGACGCTTATTTCTTTTTCGACGACGACTTGCTGCTGCCGCCGCTGGACTTCTTCGACGAAGACGAAGACGAAGACTTGCTGGAACCGCCCTTCTTCGAGGCCATTAGTGCTCACCACCTTTCATGCCGTACGGGACCTCCCGGTCGCGCTTCTGGGCATAACGCGCCGGATCGCTCCGGCTGACTTGATTACGTTTTGCGTGGGGCAGAAACCGGGGAAGTTCGTGGAGAGACGGGGGCTGATGACCTGCGGCTTGACTGAATCGTGCATCCAGTTGGCGATCATCATCATTACTGATCAAAAAATAGGTTCGTTAATGAATATTGTCAAGCGATTTGTTTATGAAAATCGTAATTCTCACCCGACGTTCCACGATGTTCCACGGAATCGCGCTTCTTCGTACGCATCGCGCGTCAACTCCGCGCATCGTTTCCACGTGAAGCGCGCGGCGCGCTGACGTCCGAGCGCGCCGAGTTGCGCGCGCAGCGACGCATCACTCGCGACGCGCTGCATCGCCGCGGCGAGCGCGCCGGCATCGCGCGCGTCGACGTGCAGCGCCGCGTCCCCAGTGATCTCGACGAGCGCCGCGTCGTTCGAAGTGATGACCGCGGTGCCGTGCGCCATCGCCTCCGCCGCCGGCAAGCCGAAGCCTTCTTCGAGGCTCGGCATCACCAGCGCCAACGCGTTCGCGTACAGCTCCGCGAGCGCTTCGTCGCTGACGAAGCCGCGCCGCTCGACGCCGTCGAAGCGCTCGAACGCGGCGCCGGCGAGTACCAGCCGCACGTCCGCACGCTTCGCCGCTTCGACGAGCGTGCTCACGTTCTTGTGCGGCTTGTCGTTGCCGACGTACAAAAAGTACGCGTCGCCCTCGTTGTCGCCGGCGCTGACGCGCGGCACATCGACGCCGTTCGGCGTGACGATCACGCGCTTCGCTCCGAGCTCCCGTTCGAGTTGTTCCTTCACCGCGTTCGACACGGTGAGCATGCACCGTGCCTTGTGCACGGCCCGCTTCAGCATCACCCGCGCGTACGGCTTCGCGAACGGGTTCCGCTGCGGCTGATGCAGATGAATGAGGTCGTGGACCGTGACCACCACCGGCACGTTCGTGAACGGCACGACATAGTGCGGCGCATGAAAGACGTCGAGCCGCGCCCGATTCGCCGCGCGCCCGACGATGAACAACTCGCGGAGGGAGTAATGCGGCGCATCGACAGTCACGTGCTCGACGCCGTCCGGCAGCTTTGCGTCTTTCGGTGCGAAGGCGACGTACTCGTCGCGCGCGTTCAACGCGACGAGGCCGCGCAGCAGGCCGCGGATGTAGGTGCCGATCCCAAAGTCGGCGATCTTGCGTGCGTCGATGCCTACCCGCATGAAGTCCTTTGGAGTGCGGCGGCAGTGCCGCCGCTTTCAAATGCCGCGGCAGGGCCGCGGCGCGGCAGCATCGCTGCCGCGAGTGAAAGCGGCGACTGACGTCGCCGCACTCCACATGTCATGCGAGCTCCCGGATCATCTGATTCATCGTCGCTGCCGGACGCTCCCACGTCCACATCCGCGCGCGCTCGGGACCGCGGCCGCGCAGCTCGTTGCGCAGCGCGCGGTCGCCGAGGAGCCGCGCGAGCGCGTCGCGTAAACCGCGCGCGTCGCCCGGGTGGAGCAGGAGCGCCGCTCCTTCCGCGAACTCGGCGATCGCGCCGGTGCGCGTGGCGATGACCGGCGCGCCGCACGCCATCGCCTCGAGCGGCGGAATGCCGAACCCCTCGTATCGCGACGGATAGACGAACGCGCGCGCTCCGCGATACAGCTCGCGCAGCCGTTCCCGCGTGACGTAGCCGGTGATCTCGACGCCCGCTTCCTCGGCAATGCGCGTCTTCCAGCCAGCATCGCCGCAGAGCACGAGCCGCGGACGCGGCGTCAGCGTTCGCCACACGCTCAGCAGATCGTCGAGCCCCTTCCGCGGCTCGAGCGTTCCGGCGAAAAGGATGTAGTCGCCCTCCTCACCGTCGGGCGAGAAAAAGTCATCCACTCCATTCGGCACGAGCTCCAGCTTCGACGCGGCAACGCCGAACCCGCGCATCGCTTCGTCGGCGACGGCGCGCGACACGCACGCGATCCGCGCCGCCTGCTCGAGCGAGCGCCCGATGAAAAGGTTGAAGGAGAGGATGGTTTTCAAGCGGTGCCGCCCAGGCATGGTGATGGACGTGAAGTCGTGCAAGGTGACGATGGAAGGGACGCGCGTCGTCAACGGCAACGTTCCATGCGGGCCCCACAGAACATCGGCGTCGATGCGCGCGAGTTTCGTCTGCTGCCACAAGACGCCGAGCGGCGAGTGATCGACACGAAACTGGCAGTGTTCGATGCCGGAGCGATCTGCGATCTCGGCATGCGACGCGATCAACGGCATAACGTCGAGCCGCCGCGCGATCTCAGCCGTGTGCACGCCGATGCCCGTGCGATTGCCAACCAGAGCCCGCCCGTCGATGAGAATGCGCAACGCGAGTAATGGTCGCACGAGACGACGGGAGCGCCTCCGGCGGGCCGGCACGGCCGGCGGCGTTTGTTTTCGCGAGGACGGCGTTTGTCGCGACGTGCGTGCGTTCAGCCTTGGGCAACAAACGCCGCCGGCCGTGCCGGCCCGCCGGAGGCCCCTCGGTCGGTGACCCTGCGAAACACATCCAGCGTTTTGTCTGCCGCGACGGCCCACGAGAACTTCGCGGCCTGCTCACGTCCGCGCTGCGCCAGCGATTCGCGCAACGCGCCGTCGTTCACCACGCGCGTGATTTGCGCAGCGAGCGCGTTCACATCGCGTGGCGGAAAGTAGAGCGCCGCGTCGCCGCCGATCTCCGGCAGCGACGACGAGTGTGCGGCGATCGACGGCACGCCGCGCGACATCGCTTCGAGCAGTGGGAAGCCGAAGCCCTCGTAGATCGACGGAAACACGAACACCTCGGCGCGCTCGTAGACGGTCGCGAGCTGTTCCGCGCGGAGGTAATCGAGATGCACGATGCCGCGGCCGCGGAGGCGCGGGACCAGCGACTCCGACTTCCATCCGATCTTGCCGACCACCACCAGTGAGCCGTCGTACGCGCCCGAATTGCGGAGCCGTTCGTACGCATCGAGCAGCGTCTCCAGATCCTTGCGCGGCTCGATCGTGCTGACGAAAAGGAGGTAGCGCGGCGGCAGACCTTCCATCGGTTCCGCGGTCGCCGGGACGCCGAGGCCTGAGTGGATGGTGATGGCGCGCGAGGGGTCGACCGAGTAGAAGCGGAGCAGATCGCGGCGCGTCGATTCAGACACACAGACGATCGCATCCGCTGATGCGATCTCGCGCGCCATCAGCGCTTCCAGATTCGAGAGCGTCTCCTTCTGCAGCAGCTCCGGGAAACGCTTGAACGTCAGATCGTGAATCGTGATCACGCGCCGGCGCGCCACCGCTGAATGCAGGCGCGGCAGAAAATAGTTCGCCGCAAAGTAGACGTCGCACGCCGTCAGCTCCAGCCACGCCACGTACGCGGCGGCGGTCAGAGGGCGATCGAAACGGCCGACGGGTTGTCCGCGCAGGTCGAACGTGCAGAGTCGCGCGTTCGTTGGAAGATCGGCGTGCAGGCGAGGGCCGGCGTCGGTGATGCGCGCGTCGCCGAAGAGGTAAAGCTCCACGTCGTCGCGCTTCGCCAGCTCGTGCAGGAGATAGTAGAGATACCAGCCGACGCCGGTGAGCGGCTCGTAAAACGGGCGGATGTCGACGCCGATGCGCAGCGGGCGTTCGTTGCGCGTGGCCGACTTCCAGGCGTTGCTCAGACGCGACGCGAGCTCGTGACGTAGAGTGTGATAAATGAGCCCGGTCGTTGGCAGGAGCGACATCGGCGCGCGATTGTAATGCGGACCGTCATCATCATTTTGCTGGTGCTCGCCGTCGCGATTGGCGGCGTCGCGTTCTACCTCGTCGCGACCACGCCGCGGTCGGCCGAGCAGGTGCGCGTCCCGCTTTCAACGTCGCATCGCGCGCTGCTCGCGACCGTGCCCGCCGCGGCCGAGTCGTTCGCGCTCATCCCTTCTGCCGCGCTGCTGCACGACACGTTGCTCGCGAATCCGGTCACCAGCGCGCCGGTCGCGAAATGGACGCACGAGCACGAACTGCCGCGCTCGTGGATGCTCGGCGCGGCCGACATCGTCGCGTGGAAGAGTGGCAAGAAGACCAGTTACGCCGTCCGCCTCGATGCCTTTCGTGCGCTGCTCGTGCGCGTCTGGCTCGCCGCCGCCAGCAACGCCGACGCGCGCTGGGAAGGGGCGACGCTGGTCATGAACGACCCCGTTCCCTCGACGAGCAAAGTCGATCTCGAGCCGTTGCTGCGTCTCGCGAGCGGTTTGCCCTCCGGAGATGTGCTGGTCGTGCAGCGCGAGAGCGCGCGCGGTGCGTTTCCGCCGATCGGGCGGCCCGCCGTCAGCTCCGTGCGCATCGCAAAGGACGAGATCTTCCTCGTCTCGCGCGCCGCCACGAACGACCTCCAAGACGAGCGGGAGATCCGCGCAACGTTTCCCGCCTCGGCGATGCTCTCCGCCTCCTTCGCCTCGCCGCCCCGCATCCTCACCGACCTCAATCGCCTCCTCGGCACGCGCATCGATGCGCTGGTCGACGACGGCGGCTCCATCTCTCTCTATGGCGTCGAGACCGGAGGGCTCCTCCCGCGGCCGCGCGGCGTCATCGCCATGCCGGCGGATGAGGAGGGGAGGCGGCAGCTCGCGGAGATCCGCCGCTACGCCGAGCTCGTCGGTGAGACGCGCGAAGCCGGCAACCAGCTCCTCATCTCGTTCGACCGCACCAGCATGAGCACATATATAGAGGATGCGACCGTGCCGGCCAGCTGGCCGGCCACCCGCTGGTCGCTGCGCATCGACCCGCCGCGCCTGATCCCGGTGCTGCGCAAGGTTGGCGACAATCCCGCGCTCCGGTTCGCCAGCCCGCGCATCCATCGCGCGGCGCGCGATTTGCGGCGGTGGATCGATGCGCTGCAGCACGCGAAATCGATCGAAGCGGCTGACTCTGTCAGCGGCCGCGTCGAGGAGTTGCGCGTGCGCGTTGCATCGAAATAGATTCCGGAGGTCGGCAGGTTACGGGGTGGGCTGTTCGGACACCCCTCCGCCCATTCACCACCATGAACGACGTCATCGACTTCAATTCCATCGACGAGCATGGACCGCAGACCTACAGCGGCACGTACGACGTGACGCTGGAAGATCTCGGTCGTGACGAGGTCGCGAGCCTCGGCAGCATCTCGATCGAGGCCAACGCGAAGAGTGGCGACATGGCGGCGGAGTACGTGGCCGACGGGACCGTCAACTTCGCGGCGGACGTGACCTGCGCGCGGTGCGCCGAGGGGTACCCGTTTGCCAACACTTCCACCTTTCACGTAAGATTCCGCCCTCGTCCTGAGGTCTCCGCGGAAAACGAAGAGGTCGAGATCACCAGTGAGGAAGAGCTCGACGTCGAGTTTTACTCGGAACGATCCATTCCTCTTCGCCATCTCGCTCTCGAGCAGGTTCAGCTCTCGCTTCCGATGAAGCCCCTCTGCGACGAAGCGTGTCTCGGTCTCTGCCCCACGTGTGGTGTCAATCGCACGCGCGAGACCTGCTCCTGCGGCGAGTCGATCGTCGATGAGCGATGGGGCGCACTGAAGAATCTGCGCGAAGAGCTCGCGAAGAAAAAGAACATTTGACGTGCGTGACAGGCGATCGTGCCTGTCCTCGCACCTGAATCCAAAGGAGTCACGACCATGCCGAATCCCAAACGCCGCCATTCCAAGGCGAGAACGCGCAGCCGCCGCGCCCACGACTTCCTCAAGCCGAAGTCGCTTTCCACCTGCCCGCAGTGCCACGAGGCCAAAGAGCCGCATCGCGTCTGCCCGAAGTGCGGCTTCTACAAAGGCCGCGAAGTCATCGCCGGCAAGGACGCTCTCTAGTCCTTTGATCCCTCGCGACGGCGGGTCAGACAGGCTGTAGAACCTTGGCGGAGCCTCTGGAAACCGGCGCTGCCGGCCGTGCCGGCGTTCGCATCGCGCTCGACGCGATGGGCGGCGACAACGCACCCGACGAGATCGTCAAAGGTGCCTTGCTTGCGGTCGAGGAGTACTCCGACGTCACGATCCTTCTGGTCGGACGCGAAGAAGTGCTTCGCGAAAAACTCGCCGGCAAAACTTCGCCGCGCATCGAGATCGTCGATGCGCGCGAAGTCGTCGACATGACCGACAACGCCTTGACGCCATTGCGCCGCAAGCGCAACTCGTCGATCCGCGTCTGCGCGAACCTCGTCGCCGAAGGAAAAGCAGACGCAATGGTCTCGGCCGGCCACACCGGCGCGGCCATGACCTCCGCCTACAAAGTCCTCGGCACCATCGAAGGCGTCAGCCGTCCCGCGCTCGCGGCCATTCTGCCGAACGCCAAGGGCCACGTCGTCCTGCTCGACGTCG
>DASVRB010000711.1:0-4659 GCA_036388835.1 Thermoanaerobaculia bacterium
CGCTGGAGCGGTTCGTCCCGGTGGGGGTGATTCGCGAGCAGCTCGCCGACGGCATCGAGTTTCCGCGCGCGCGAGTGTTCGCGTACATGCGCAACGCCGCCGCGGCGATCGCCTCGTTTTTCGCGGTGCTGTTCATGGTCGCGTACATGCTCATCGACGCGGAGCGGCTCCGGAACCTCTTCCTGCTCGTCTATCCGCCCGAAGTGCGCGGCGAGCGGCGGCGCGCGCTGATGCGCGTCGGGTCGCGGATGAGCTCCTGGCTCTCCGGACAGTTGCTGCTGTCGATCATCATCGGCGTGTCGACCTTCGTGGCGCTGGTGGCGCTGCGGATTCCGTACGCGCTGCCGCTGGCGATCATCGCCGCGGTCGGGGAGCTGATCCCGGTGATCGGCCCGACGGTCGGCGCGCTCCCGGTGCTGGCGATCGCGCTGCTGCATTCGCGCTGGCAGTTCTGGTCGTATCTCGCGTTCGCGTTCCTCCTGCAGAAGGCGGAGAACTGGTTCATCGTGCCGCGGGTGATGTCGAAGAAGGTGTCGATCTCCCCGCTGGCGGTTTTCATCGCCTTCCTGATCGGCGGCTCGCTCCTCGGCGTGATGGGGGCGATCATGGCCATTCCGATCGCGGCGATCATCCAGGTCGCGTTCGACGAGGCGTTCGTCTCTCGCCGCGAGCGGCGTCAGGACGTCGAGCGCGCCGGAACGTTGTTGCGAAAAGCGGATTGAGCGCTACCATCTGTGGTTCCCCGCAATGCGCATCCCCCTCGTCGACCAGGTGATGTCCCTCGTCCGCAAGCCGGCGGCCTCGCGCCCGGCCGCGTCGCGCGAAGAGCGGGTACGCACTGCCTTTTTGCGAGCGCCGGTCGGCGTCGCGTTCGCGACTGCTGACGGGCACTGGCTGTTCGTCAACGAGCGTTTTCGCGCGCTGATCGGCTACACGCGCGAGGAGCTCGCGCGCGTGACGCTGCACGGCATCACGCATCCGGACGACGCAAAGCAGGAGCTCGCGCTGATGAAGCGCCTCGTCGCCGGCGAAGTCGAGCGCTACCGGATCGAGAAGCGGGTGATGGCGAAGAACGGCCGCTATCGCCTGGTCGACGTCACGACCGCGCTATCGGACGACATGCTCATCTACGTCGTCGACGAGCCGCAGCCGTCCGTGCTCGACCACCTCGGCGGCGTGGCGGTGATCCGCAGCGACAGCCGCGGCACGATCACCGCGTGGAGCGCGGGCGCCGGGGCGATGTTCGGGTACAGCCGGGCCGAGATCATCGGCAAGAATCGCCGCATCCTCTATCGCGACGCCGACGGGTGGGCGCACAAGCCGACCAGCGCGCTGCATCGCGCGTACGACGAGCGGATGGAGCTCGACGACTGGCGCGTGCGCAAAGACGGCTCGCACGTGTGGGTCCACTGTGCAATCGCGCCGTTCGAGAGTGGGGGAGTACGCGGCTACGTCGAGACCGTCACCGCGCCGCCGGAAATCGATACGACGCCGCTACGCAACGAGGTGGAAAAGCGCAAACGGACGGAAGAGGTGTTGCGGGACGCGTTCAGCGACCTGCGCCGCACGTCCGAGGAAACGATGAACGAGCTGCGGATCATGACCGCCGCGTTGCGGGACGAGATCGATCGCCGCAAGGCCGCGGAGGAAGCGCTCCGCGCCGTCAACGCAAAGCTCGCCGCCGTGCCGCCGCCCGAGCCGGAAGTCGAGGAGGTGCCGGTCGACAAGCCGCCGCAGCTCACCTGGCGTCCATTCGGAGGAGAAGTCACACCGGCCGACGCGCTGCGCGAATGCGCGCTGCTCGAGCGGACCGGCACGCTGCTCGTGTCGCGCGGCGAGGCAGAGAAAGAGGTGTTCTTCGAGAACGGCCGCCTCTTCTCCTGCGCGTCGAACGATCCCGCCAAGTTCCTCGCGGAGCGGCTCGTCGCGAGCGGCACTATTTCCGAGGAGCAGCGGCAGAAGGCGCTCGAGATCAAACGCGCATCACAGTTGGCGATGGGCCGCATCCTCCTGATCCTCGGCGCAATCAACGAGGCGCAACTCGTCGACGCGATGCGCCAGAAGCTGGCCGCCGAGGTCGACGACCTCCTGGCCTGGAACGACGGCCAGTACGTGTTCGTCGAGGGGGAAGTGCCGTCGCTGCAGCTCGTGCCGCTCCGCATCGACGTCGAGGCGCTGCTTTCGCCGGCGGCGCTCTTCATCGCGTCGACCAAGTCGGGGAAAGTGCACCGGCCGACGTGCATGAGTGCGAAACGGATCAGCGGCGCCGCGCGTGTCGAAGTTCGCGTGACGGACGGATTCGAGCTCTGCCGTCAGTGCTTCCGCTAAACTGCGCGGATGCCGTACAGATTGCTTCTCACCGGAATCGCGCTGGCCATGCTCTGCTCCTCCGCGGCCGCGCAGGAACCTCAGAACGTCAGTGAGTGGGCGTGGGGTCACCGCCTCGAGCTGCGCGCGGACTACCGCTGGTCCGACGAGGAGCGTCACCCGACGCTTTTTCCGCCGGGCGGTCCGGGTCTCACGACCGTAGACCCCGGCCACAATTTCGAGCTGAACGTCGCCGACGTGCAGTTCGACCTCGGCTACGGCGAGGTGTTCGCGGCCCGCGCAAAAATGCACGCGCAGGCGCTGCATCGGCGCAATCCGACTTCGACCGACCGACAGATCGACGCCGACGAGCTGTACGTGAGATTCGGACGGAAGCCGGAGTTCCTCGAACGTCCCGACGGCACGACCTTCTTCGTGCAGGCCGGCAAGTTCCCGAAGATGGAACGGCAGCCGGTGCGTCTGCTCGAGAGTTACGGCCTCGCCGCGACCTCATTCAATCGCTTCGAAGACGTGCAACTGCTGGTCGGCGGCACGGTCGGCCGCAACTTCTACTGGCGCGTGCAGGCCGCGAACGGCAATCCTCTCTTCATGCGCGATTCGAACGCGCTGGCGGGCGACAACGGCACCGCGGATCGCTTCAACGGGGAGACGCCGGAGTTCGGCTCGGGCTTTCCGATTCTCTACAACGCCGAGACTGAGGACCTCTTCTTCAATACCGAGAACGTGCAGATTGGTGAGGCACTCGGCTACCGGTGGCAGCGCGAGGACGAGACGCTCGGCTTCGACGCCATCCTTTTTCACTATCGCCGCGACCTTGCAGACACGGTCGAGCTCACCGGCACCCGCTACGGCGGCGATCTCGACCTGCTCGACGCACGCGACGCCGGCGGCGGCCGTCTGGCCACCGACGGGCGGACGAAAGAAGAGCTCGGCGTGCGCCTCTACGGTGAGTGGCACAACTTGACCGCCATCGCGCAGTTCACCGCGCAGAGCATCGCCGGGCTGGAGCGGGACGGGTGGGAAGTAGAGCTCGGCTACCGGATTCCGCTCACCCTCGGCGTGGTGCAGTCGATCCAGCCGGCGGTGCGCGTCAGCGGAATCGACAACCATTTCGGCGGTCCCGGGGCGGTTTTCCCGGCGCCGAGCCTCTGGTGGGACTGGCGCAAGTTCGACGCGGGGGTGCGCGTGGGGCTGACGCGCGGAGTCGACGTCGCGCTCGAGTACACCTTCCACGACATCGTCACGCCGCGGCTGCCGCTCAACGAGCAGGAGGCGCTGGTCACGGTTCGCTGGCGCGTCTGAGCGAAGCGTCCTCGGCCTGCCTCTTGCTGAACGAACAGTCGGAGGTAAGCATGCGCAACGAGATGATCGGCGCCATTGTGCGCCGGGCAATCGAGCACCCGGAGTTTCGCCGCAGGCTGTTGGAGAGTCCGCAGGAGGCGCTGCAGTCGCACGGCTTCGCGCTCGAGTCTGCGGAGATGGAAGAGATCGAGAGGATTCGCACCACCATTGGTGACTCCTCCGACGCCGAACAGCAACTGGTGAGCATCGCCGAGAACTACGGCGTCCATCCGCGGCCGAACGAGTAGATCCCTTTCGCAGCCCCTTTCCCCTGACGCGCCGGCAGCGATGCCGGCGCGTTCGTTTTTTGAGGCGTCCGCGGCCGTTTCTTTTTGCTTTCCGGTCCGTCTCAGCGTTAGGAATTTGCATTCCGAGGGGGCGGTTCGGAACGCTGCCGAAGTCCGGCCCGCACCCACAACTCGCGGAGTATCAACACTTAACCTAGCGAAACGAGGCATCTTCACGGATGAGCGTTCTCACCCCGAAACGGCTGTATTTGTGTGTCGTTGCACTTCTGATCGGCACTACCGCATTTGCCAGCCATCCTTCTCCCCGGACGCTCGCGCGCATGGTGTACGACCCCAACACCAACCTGGCGGTCCTCTTCGGAGGCCAGGGTTACCGCGACGGGGCGACCGGCCTGACGCACAACAGCTCCGAAACGTGGCTCTGGACCGGCGCGGCGTGGGTGCAGCGCTTCCCCGCCACCACGCCCCCCGCCCGTGCGGCGCACAGCATGACGTACGACCCTGTGCATCGCCGCGTGCTGATGTTCGGCGGACGGCAGGAACCGACTCAGGTCAGCGGCTCGGTCAGCTATCTCGATGACCTCTGGGCCTGGCAGGGTGACAACTGGGTCCGCCTCGACGCCGACTCAGCCACCCGTCCCTCGGCGCGACAGTCGGCCGGCATCGCCTACGACCCGCAACGCGACCGGCTCGTCATCTACGGCGGCATCCAGACCCTCCTCGACGAAGAGGATCTTTCGCT
>DASVRB010000712.1:0-2370 GCA_036388835.1 Thermoanaerobaculia bacterium
TCGCGGCCGGTGCGGACGAAGGCCTCTTCACCACGCCGGCGGGCCACGTACTCGAAGGCACCGCCACGAACGTCTTCGCAACGACCGCCGATCGCCTGATCACCGCGCCGCTCGCCGCCG
Source organism: Thermoanaerobaculia bacterium (assembly GCA_036388835.1). Classification (GTDB taxonomy): domain Bacteria; phylum Acidobacteriota; class Thermoanaerobaculia; order Gp7-AA8; family Gp7-AA8; genus QHVT01. The sequence continues at coordinate 121 of DASVRB010000712.1, forward strand.
GCGTGCTCCCCGGCACCATCCGCGCCTGGCTCATTACCGAAGCACGACGTCTCGGCATCGACATCGAAGAACGCCCGCCGACGATCGACGAAGTGACCGCAGGCGCGCTCCTCACCGGAAGCCTTACCGGCGTCGTTCCGCTGCGCATGCTCGACGGCCGCGCATGCGGCGACGCAACGGCAGCGATGCAGCGATTGATGGAACGATGGACGTCCTTTCTGCACGAAGGGGCGCCTACGTTTGCGGCAGCCGTCCCGGAACATTGACGCCCTTTCCGCCGTTCACTACACTCGCCTCCCTTTCTGGGGCGACGTAGCCAAGTGGTAAGGCAGAGGTCTGCAAAACCTTCATCCGCCGGTTCGATTCCGGCCGTCGCCTCCAATTTTTCTCTCCCTCCCAACTTCTCGTTTGCCGCCACCGTGGAGTCGCACGGGTGGTATCGGCTTGCGCCGTTTCGGTGGTCGCCGGACGAAGCGGTGTTGCGGCGGCGGGAGGTGCTCGATGGGCGCGTGGTCGAGCTCGAGATGCGCGCGGAAGGCGACGTCTTGCGCGTCGCGGCTTCGCCGGTCAGCACGGATCATTCATTGCCGCCCCGCCCGCCCAGGTCCCTCGACTTCGCTCGGGGTGACATAGGGGCCGGGCTGCAGCGCCGCATCGCGCGCATGTTTCAGTTGCACCTCGACCTCGCTGAGTTTCACGCGCTGACGCGCAACTCGCCGGCGCATCAGTGGGTGGAGCGCTCGGGATTCGGGCGGCTGCTCTGCGCGCCGACGATGTGGGAAGACGCGGTGAAGATCATCGCCACGACGAACACGATGTGGTCGCAGACGGTGCGGATGATCGAGCTGCTGGTTGCCAAGTGCGGACGCGAGGGCGCGTTTCCCTCTCAGGCCGACGTGCTCCGCTTCTCAGCCGAGGAGTTGCAGCGCGACTGTCGCCTCGGCTATCGCGCGAAGTCGATCCACGCGCTCGCGGCGCTCGACCTCGAGTCCTTCGTCGACGCCGGCGCGACGACGAAAGAGCAGTACCGGCTGTATCAGAAGCTGCCGGGCATCGGGCCGTACGGCGCGGCGCATCTGCTGGCGATGGACGGCCGCCACGACTTCATCGCGGTCGATTCGGAGTTCCGTCGCTTCGTCCGTGACACGTATCACGGCGGACGGAAGGTGACGGACGCGGCGATGCTGCGCCGTTACGCGAAGTGGGGCCGCTGGCAGTACCTCGCGTACTGGTCGGACATGTGGGGGCGCGGGTGACGGGGCTGACGAATGGCGGATCGTTTGCAGCCGGGCTCGCGTGCGGGGTAAGCAGTCTACGCCTCCGAGGAGCAAATCGGAATATTGACTGCGAGCGGCGCCGTTTGGATAATTCGTGTTATCGCACGTAAATGTAAGCTGCTGATTCTTCAATAGTTTACGTGCTTGTAACGGAGAGCGCGTGGACGACAAGATCAAGCAGCTTTTGCAGGATCTCGGGACGGCGATCAACGAGTCGATCTCCGGCTCCGAGGATGTGAATCAGCACATTCAGCGGATCCGCGATGAGGGGTACGACCTCTACGTGGTGCTCGACGCAACCATCGGTCTCAACAAGCAAGGCGCGGACGAGGAGACGGATGACGATACCGCTCCGGTGCCGGCCACACCGCCGAAGGAAGTGCAGTTCCGGATCAACGTCAACGACCTGGCCCTGCTGCGCGCCCTCGGCATCGATCCGACCCGCAAAGTGAAGACGGCCCGTCGCGTCGAGCCGCTCGCACAGACGAACGAAGAGCCCCGTTGAACGATGATCGCCTGAACCTTTACGACCTCGCCCCGCCGCAACTTGAAGCGGCGCTGGGCGAAATCGTGTCGCCCTCCTTCCGGGTCAGGCAAATCGAAGAATGGCTGCACGTGCGCGGAGTCGACTCGTTCGAGGCGATGACGAACGTGCCGAAGGATGTCCGCGCCGCGCTGGCGGAACGGTACACGGTCGCGCAACCCGAAGTGCTGACGCGCACCGTGCCGGCATCGGACGGCAGTCAGAAGTACCTCTTCAAACTGGCGGACGGGCAGCGCATCGAATCGGTCTACATGCCGATGGGCGATCGCACCAGCATCTGCCTCTCGTCGCAGGCCGGCTGCGCGGTCGGCTGCACGTTCTGCGTCACCGGTTTTTTCGGCGCGGGCCGCAATCTGACGGCGGGCGAGATGCTGGGGCAGTTCTTCACGATCCAGCGCGAAAAAGAAGTGCCGAGCGAAATGATGAACG
>DASVRB010000713.1:0-3762 GCA_036388835.1 Thermoanaerobaculia bacterium
GACCTGCCGAGCCAGCGCAATCACCTCGCCGTGGGTGCGCTGGACGGGAAGATCATCGTCGCCGGCGGTCGGACCGGCCCGGGTGCTACGGCGCCACGGGTCGACGTGGTCGAGATTTACGATCCCGCGACGCGCCGATGGACCAGGGGTGCTCCGCTTCCGGCCCCGCGCGGGGGCATCACCGGCGCGGTCCATGCCGGCTGCATGTTCGTCTTTGGCGGCGAGGGCGAACCGACCCACGTGCTGGGCCTCACGCCCAACACTTATGCTTATGACCCTCGAGCCGACCGTTGGACGAAGCTGCCGGATCTCCCCATCGCCGTCCACGGCCTCAAGGGCACCGCCGTGATCGGCGGCCGGATATTCCTGCCGGGCGGCGGGATTACGCTGGGCGGAAATTCCGGCACCAATGCCATGCAGGTGTACCGCCCCACCATGCGCTGCGAGTGAGGCCTTAACCTCCCCCGCCCGCGTGGCGACTCACCTCTTGCGCTTCTGATCGCCCTTGCGTCCGTGGCCTAGTTCGACTATCGTCCGGCGCTCTGCCTGAAGCCTTGGCCGGGCGAGCGCCGGACGACAGTCGGATTTGGTAAACCAGCCCTCGTAATCGCGGCCCCTCTCAATTTCGATCAAGGATAGTTCAAACTAAAGTCGTCTGAGTCCTTAATTGGATTAGGAGCTGGCAACTATGCTTTCGCTTCTCGCACGGAGCCGTTCCCTTCTTCGCGGCCGTGGCGCACGCGGCCTGCGCGCCTTCGACAGTCTGCGGTTCTCGGTGCTCGACCTCAAGCTCGGCGGACGCATGCTGGTCAAGCATCCTGCGCTCACCGTGATCGCAACGATTGCCGTAGGGTTCGCGGTCGCCGTCGGCACTGTCGGGTTCGAGATCGGGCGACAAGCGCTCTGGCCGACGATTCCGCTTCCGGACGGCGACGCCATCGTTGCGTTACAAAACTGGAATGCCGCCGAGAGCGTGCGGATCGACGCATCGCGCCGTGATTACGAGCTGTGGCGCGGCGGTCTCAGCACGATCACCGATCTTAGCGCCGTCGAGGTGGAAGAACGCAGCGTCGCCGTCGGCGACGGCCCCGGTCAGCCGGAGACCGTCGCCAACGTGACCGCGTCGACCTTTGCGCTGACGCGCGTTCCGGCGTTGACGGGACGCACGCTGCTGGAAGCCGATGAACGGGGCGACGCAGAAGAGGTCGTGGTAGTCGGATACGACTTCTGGAAGAACAAGCTGGGCGGCGCGGCAGATGCCGTCGGCCGCGTCATTCGCATCAGCGGCACGCCTGTCACGATCGTCGGCGTGATGCCGCGCGGCTACGGATTCCCAAGGCGGAACGGCGTCTGGCGACCGTTGCATCTCGAGCGGATTCACGAGGCGTCGCCGAGCCTGCGGTATGTCTTCGGGCGGCTGGCGCCGGGCCATCCACGCGAGGAAGCGACCGGCCAGGTGGCGGTGATCGGCGCCCGAGCAGCGACGACGTTTCCGGAGACGCACAAGAACGTGCGCCCGCAGGTCCTCTCTCTGCCCGACGCCGTCAGTGATTTGCCTGACATGGCGGCGTTGGTGCTGGCGTCGATCAACGTGTTCCTCGTGCTGTTGGCCGCGCTTTTGTGCGGCAACGTCGCAATGTTGTTGTTCGCTCGCGCCGTCAGTCGAGAGCGGGAACTCCTGGTTCGCGCCGTACTCGGCGCCACCCGCGGGCGCCTCATCATGCAACTCTTTGCCGAGGCGCTCCTGCTCTGCGCCGTCGGCGCGGTGGTTGGTCTCGTGGTTGCGCGCTTCGTGCTCGCGCAGGCTTGGACGGAGTTCGAAGTGCGAACGGGTCCGTTGCCGTTTTGGATCGACACCTCGCTTTCGACGACGACGATTCTGTATGCCGTCGGGCTGACGCTGTTCGCGGCGGCGATCGCCGGCGTCGTTCCCGCGCTCAAAGTGACGTCGGGTGGTGCCGGCGGCAGGCTCCGGGCCGCGTCAAGCGGGGGCGGCGGGTTGCAGTTCGGCGGCGTGTGGACCGTGGTCATCGTCGCGCAGATTGCGCTCACGACGGTGCTTCCGGTGCCGCTGCTCGGCGTGGGAGGGGGCGTCACGCGAAAAATCCCGGCAGGATTCCCGGCCGAAGCATTTCTCACGGCCACGCTCGAAATCGATCGCTTCGACGGCGTCGCGGCGAGTGGAGACACGGTGCCGGCGGTGCGTGCGGCGCGGCTCGAAGCACGCTACCGCGCGCTCGCCGACCGACTCCGACAGGAGACGGGCGTGCTGGACGTCACGTACGCCGATCAAATGCCGTTGATGCGTACCAGGTGGCGCGGGATCAAGATGGACCCGGGTCCGGTCGTGGAGTCCAGTGAACGCTGTGTGGGTGACTGCGCCGGGGTCGTGTCCGTCGATCCGCGATTCTTCGACGTGGTCGGTGCGCCCGTGATCAGCGGCCGGGCGTTGACGACGGCCGACGCGGAACACCGGACGCGTGCCGTGCTCGTGAACGAGTTTTTCGTCAATCAGGTACTTGGCGGCCATAATCCAATCGGCCGCCGGTTGCGCTTCTCATCAAATCCCGTACCCACCGCCGAGTCATGGTATGAGATCGTCGGTGTCGTGCCCGATCTCGGCGTAAACGACAATAGGGGGGATTTCGGCCGAGCCCGCATCTTTCAGCCGACGCTGCCGCGTGAGACGGGGCCGCTCCGAGTCGCCATTCACGTTCGCGGCGATCCGCAGGGTTTTGCGTTGCGCCTTCGCGAGCTTGCGCAGGCGACTGATCCCGCGCTACGCGTGATCGATCCGAAACCGATGCCCCGTCTAGCGGAGTCCCAAAGCGCGTTCTGGTTTGCGCTCCTGGTCGGCTTCACGTTTGTGACGCTGATGCTGTCGCTCGCCGGTGTCTATGCGGTGACGGCCTTCTCCGTCGCCAGGCGGACGCGGGAGATCGGCGTCCGCGTCGCGCTCGGCGCCCGGCCGCGGCACGTCCTGGCCACCGTCTTCAAGCGCGCACTCGTTCAGATTGCGCTGGGCATTGGCGTTGGCGCCATCCTGGGGTTCGGTATCGCTAACGACGCCCTGTCGGAGGTGCATCTCGATGATTTCGTCAACACGGCGGTCTTCGCGCTGTCGACGATCCTGTGCTGCGCACTCGCATGCATCGTCCCGGCGCGACGGGCGCTTCGCATCCAGCCGACGGAGGCGTTGAGGGACGAAGGTTGAGCTCACGCCCCCCGCGGTGCGGCGCGAACCAAGTCCATCACGTCAACGAACGTGCCGCGTCGTCGGCGAAGTCTTGTATCATCGTCATGCCGGGCCTTTGTGTGCACATGGTGCATGTTGCCATCTAACGCCCGGCATCACCCGCCGCCCCGAGCCATTATTGGAATTTGACAGGCAGAATGTCGGCGGACGGGTGCATGCCGTTGTTAGACAGCTCGATGCCAAAAAAGTTACTCCCGGCGGAAGAATGGTATTGAAATAATCTTGCTCCCTGTAATACAGTTTGGCCGCTCTATCAGATTTGTGAGAGAAAGAATGGTGGAACAGCCATGAACATCATCAAGCTCACGACGCCTAATTATCGCGCCACACGCAACGGACATAAACCAGAAGCGATAGTAATACACATCATGGACGGCTCGCTGCCGGGAACCGATTCATGGTTCGCTAATGCCAATTCAAAAGTAAGCGCCCACTACGGGGTCGGTAAGAAGGGAGAGGTTCACCAGTATGTTTTGGAGCAACATACCGCTCAACATGCGGGCGTT
>DASVRB010000714.1:0-9454 GCA_036388835.1 Thermoanaerobaculia bacterium
TTCGCCTTGCGGATCTTTTCGCCGAGCATCAGGCGATGCACGAACACGTCGGGACCGTGCACCGTGAAGCTGTAGGTGAGGTCGGTGAGCGACGAGATGATGTACGCCATGGTCGTGGCGTGCGTCGCAAAGTGCGCGTGCAGGTGATTGACGCCGCGCGCCGGCAGGACGAGCGAAAGATGGACCGACTTCGGGAAGAGCGCGAGCGTCCGGAGCAGGGTGGAGGGGCGGACGAACGTGCCGGCGATCAGTTTCCCCAGCACCTTCAGATACGCGCCCGGCTTCCGGAAAAAGACCGTCAGATTCGATTTGAGAATGCTCCACGAGGCGAGCGGCGTGAACAGCGCGCGGCTGATCCACGGCTTCGCTTCCTCGTGCACGACCTTGCCGTCGCCGTGCAGGACCGGAACGACGACGACCGGCTGACCCTGGCGTTCGAGCTCGTTGATCTCGCGGAGGAGAAACGTGTCGGCGAGATGCGGAAAGCGGAGCATGAGCACCGCGACCGCATTCCGGACGCGCGGCTCCACCACCGGTGCATTGCCGCGGACGCGGCTGGTTTCTTCTTCTCTCGTGTTGACGACCGTTGTGCTGATCCGCTTCGCCGGCCCATCCACATGTGCCGAACCGGGTCGCGGAGCCATTACTCGGCGCCTTTCCCGGTGAAGACGACTTCCACCGTCCGCAACAGGATTTCGAAATCGAGGGAGATGCTCCACCGATCGACGTATTCGCGATCGAGCTGCAGACCTTTGTAGCCGACCATGTCGCTGCGGCCGCTGACCTGCCAGAGGCCGGTGATGCCGGGAGGCGTGGCGAAGCGGCGGACCATCGAGCGGCGGGGGAGCTTGGCGAGGTCGATCTCGCGCAGCGGGCGCGGGCCCACCAGGCTCATCGTTCCTTCGAGCACGTTGAAGAGCTGCGGGAGCTCGTCGAGGCTGTATTTACGGAGGAAGCGTCCGATCGGCGTCACGCGCGGATCGTTCTTCGGTTTCACGAAGGCCTCGCCGTTGCCGCTGAACATCGAGTCGGCGTTGATGACCATCGTCCGGAACTTGTACATCTCGAATTGATTGCAGCGGAAACCGATGCGTCGCTGCCGGAAGATGATCGGGCCGCGGCTGGTGAGCTTGATCATCGCCATGATGAGCAGAAAGAGCGGCGCCAGCATGGTGATGAGGGCCGTCGAGGCGAGGAGATCGACGGCTCGCTTGACGCGGGCACCGATCGGATGGCGCGTCACGAGATCGTAGTAATAGGCGCCTGCGCCGGAACCGGTGTCGTCGGGGAAAATGATGCCTTTGACGCGGCTGCGGAGTTTCCGTTCCGCCGCCTTCTCAGCGGGGGACATCCCGCTGTAACGGGCGACTTCGTATTCGAAATGATATTCAGACATGGGACCCTGCTCGACTCACGAGACTGCTTGCGGACATTGCGAACTGCAAATTGCTGAGCTGCTCGCCTCCCTCTCAGGTTGCGCAGGGGAGCCAATTTGCAAATTCATCGCCAAATAAGTAGTGGCCGGTGCTTTGGTGGGTTTTCAGGAGATGCAAATTGGTCGCGCGTGTGGGCAGCGCGCACGCGGGCAGGGTGGCGCTGGGCGTTCGGGGTGTGCGGCCTGAGGCGTCACGTACTCTCGCGCAGCTCGCCCGTTCTCGTGGAGCGGCGGGCTCTCAGCCCGCCGACGTCCCTCTCCGTACGCAATTGCCGAGACCGCCAATTCCGCCGCCACACCCCGAACGCCCAACGCCAACGCTGCCCGGCCTGCCCCCCCAACATTGCTGCTACCGCATAAACACCGGCAAAAGCTTTGCAATTTGGCCCCTACCGTCGTAACTGCCCCAGTTCACTCTCATATCTCGTTTAGTTCTCGGAGAACAAGACTCATGTCACCGTTTCGCTCTGCGCTCCTGCTGTCGTTTCTCTGTGTCGTTCTCGTGACGGATGCGAGTGCGGCGGGAGCTCGCCGCCGCTCCGTCGCCCACCCGCGCATCCCGACGAATGCGCTCTACACCCAGGGCGGCTATGCCGACGAGACCAGCGTTCGGCAGGGCTCGTCGATCAATTTCCGGATCGCCACCGCGATCTCGCCGTTCACGCTCGAGATCATCAATCTCGCGAACGAGAACGTCGTCGTTCAATCCATCCCGAACCTCACGTCTCAGACGCGCGACTGCACCGGGATGTCGAGCGACGGCTGCAAATGGCCGGTCACGACGACGCTCGACATCCCAACCACCTGGCCGAGCGGCTATTACGCGGCCCGTTTCCCGGTCAGCGACGGGATCGGCGTGCAATACATTTTCTTCGTCGTCCGCGAAAACCAGCCGGCCAGTACGGCCGACACGCTGGTGATCGTCTCGACGCACACCTATCAGGCGTACAACTCGTACGGAAACCTGAATGTTTACCCGTCGAACTCGCCACGCCGCGCGGCGGTCGTGTCGTTCGATCGCCCCTATCACGACAATTACGGCCTCGGCCGTTTTCCGCGTTGGGACAAGCCGTTCCTCGATTTCCTGACCGCCAACAACATCCCGTACGAAGTGGCCACGGACAGCGATCTGGAAGAGCCGACGCTCCTGTCGCGCTACAACCTGCTGGTGCTGGTCGGCCACTCCGAATACTGGACCTCCAGCGCGCGACGCAATGTCGAGGCGTTCAATGAAATGGGGGGCCACATCGCCGTTTTCGGCGGCAATACCATGTGGTGGCAGATCCGGCTGGCCGACGATGACCGGAAGCTGATTACGTACAAGGACGCCAAGCTCGATCCCGAAACCGGCCGCAACAATCAGGTCGTGACGGTGAACTGGTTCGCGCCGCCGGTGTACAGGCCGGAAAATCTTCTCTTTGGCGCGTCCTTCCGGAACTCCGGCTATACCAACCGCGACCGGACGATGCCGCTCGATCAGCGAAAGCCATATACGGTTGCGAACGCGTCGAGCTGGGTCTTTAGCGGCACCGGCCTGCAGAATGGAGCGCAGTTCGGGCATATCGCCGCGGGCGGTGAAGTGGACGGCGCGATCTTCAATTGCAATGCGGCCGGACTGCCGGCGGAGGTCGACGGCTCGGACGGCACACCGCTCAACTTCCAGGTACTGGCCGCTGTGCCGTCGGAAGAGGGTTACGGCATCATCGGCATGTACACGAGCGCCGATGGCGGCACGGTCTTCAATGCGGCGTCGCAGGACTGGTCGCTGGCACTGGCCTCCGATCCCGTCATCGCGACCATCACGAAAAACGTACTGCAGCGGCTCTCGACCGGGGAGCGGATGATGTACGAACCGGTGCAGTCGCAGGTGCGGCTGCGCGACTTTTTCAACTGCGCGATGCCGAACGAGCGGGTGCTGTTCGGCTGGCGCGGCGACGAAGGCAGCCTGGCGGTGAGCTCGCGCTGCGGATACGAAGGTCCGACCGGGCTGGAGCTCGGTGGCAAGACGGCCATTGCAGTGGCCCGCACGTTCTCACCGACCGGGAATCCGGTCGATCACTTGGAAACGCGCTTCTATATCAATGCGGATGCGGTGACCGGCACGAGCATCGATCCGCTGCTGGTGTTCCACTCCCGTCCGCAGACCATTCCGTCGCGCGTGGCGCGCATCGAATTCGACCGCGCCCAGAAGCGCGTCCGTCTCGTGCAGTACAACCCCGACAATACGGCGGGCAACCGCACCGACTGGATCAATGTGGCCAATGGCTGGCACTCGGTTCAGGCCGGCTGGCGCTCGCCGGGCATCCTGACGCTGCAGGTCGACGCCGGTCCGGAGCTGGCGGTGCAGAACCCGAACGCCGGCCAGACGATGAACGAGCTGCAGCTTTTCGTCCCTGCCGATCCCGCCAGTACGAACGGCTATCTCTGCATCGACGCGCTCGCGGCCGGATTGGAGAAACTGCCGCCGGTGCTTGGATTGCGGTAGGGACTGCGGCAGAGCACGGCAAGGACGTTGCACAAGAAACGCGACTGGCTGTGCGTTCCGCACGCCCCGTCCGTTTTCCATCGACTCGCTCTTTCACAGGAAAGGCACTTATGAACGCCCCGAAACAGAGGTGCGGGCTGGCCGCCGCAGGATTCATTGTGGCGCTGCTCGCGACGCCGTCGTATGCCGCGGACGCACGCGTCCGGCAGATTTACGCCGCGCCGCTGGGCGCCACTCATGAAGCGCACGCTGATTCAGACGAGCGGCGGTTTCCCGAAATCACCACGAACGTCGTCACTGACGGTCCGTCGACGCTGCTCGTCTATCCGGTGGCCGGCACGCCTGGCGTCAACTTCACGGTCCCGTATTTTGTCGACGTCGACGACTCCGCGAGCTTCCGCGATTTCAATTGTGGCGATCTGACGTTCGCCGGCCATTCCGGCCACGATCCGTATATCCGCAGCTTCCGGGAGCAGGCCATTGGAGTGCCGGTGTTTGCGGTGCTCGACGGCACCGTGGTCGACCTGCACGACGGCGAGCCGGATGAGAACACGGACAACGACTCGTCGAAGCAGTCGAACTTCATTGCACTGCGTCACGCGAACGAGCAGACCACGCAATACGTCCATCTGCGCCGCGGCAGCGTTACCCATCAGATCGGCGAATTCGTGACCGCCGGGACGCAGATCGGCCTCGTCGGCAGCAGCGGCGCCAGTGTGGCGCCGCACATTCATTTCGAGCTGCAATACCGCGGTCAGCCGGTGGAGCCGATGGCCGGCCCCTGCCGCGCCGGCCGCTCGTTTTTCGTGAACCAGCCGGAGGCGACGACGCGCTTCACCGTTCTGCACACGACCCTCAGCAAAACGAATTTCGCGAATGTCCGCCCTTCGCCTTATGACGACGCGACGCCGACCGGGACGTTCCGCCGCGGCGTACAGACGATTTACTACAGAGCCGACGTCGCGAATGTCAGCTCGTCGACGACTTATGAGCTGTACCTGCAGCGGCCCGGCAGCACGCAGAAGGTCGGCCGGACGACCGGCACGCTCCTGACCCGCTCCGCGCTGCGCGCGACGGTGTCATGGGCCATTGACGTCGATCTGAACGTCACCGGCACCTGGAACATCGTTCTGGAAGTCGACGGACAGACATTCCGGCGGCCCTTCACGGTAGTGACGACGAGCTCGCAGATCGTCAATCGCCCGCCGAATCCGATCTCCGTCTCGATCGATCCGTTCCGCTCCGGCGAAGTGCCGGTCTGCCGCGTTTCGAGCGATCCGCTGGCGGACCCCGATTACGAGATGGTGGCGTACCGGTATGTGTGGCAGGTGAACGGCGCCACTGTGCGCGATGTGCAGAGCGCGGCGCTGACGGACGCACTGGCGCGCAATCTGGTGCATGGCGGCCAAGCGGTCAGTTGCACTGTGACGGCGTCGGACAATGTCGCGTCCGCGCAGCCGGCGGTCGGGCATGCCGTAGCGACGTCGGCACGGCGGCGTGTCGTGAGGAGTCGTTGAAGAAACGAATCAAAGGTTTCATTCGCGCGGCGCTGCTGAGTCCTCTCGGCGCGCCGCTTTCTTTTCTCGCCGGCAGCGGCTCGACCTGCCTCATGTATCACCACATCGCGCCCGGTCCGATGAAGCGGGAACCGCGTTTTCAGCCGAATCTCGAATTGTTCGTGGCGGAAGAGGAATTCGAAAAACAGATCCGCTATCTGGCCACGAATTACGACTGTCTGTCGGTCGCAGAGGCAGTCGAGCTGCTGCAGCGCGCGAAGCTGCCGCGCCGCAGCGCGACTGTGACGTTCGACGACGGCTATCGCGACAATCTGCTGGCGCTGCCGATTCTCAAACGCTACAACGTGCCGGCCACGATTTACATCACTACCGGCGGGATCGCCGGCACGCGCACGTTCTGGTGGGACGAGCACGAAACAATTCTCAGTCAACTCGATTCGCTCGAGCTGACCTGGCGCGGCAAGACATACCGCTGGGACCTCGGCTCACCCTCATTGAAGCTGACGGCGTTTCTCGATCTCAATCGCCTGTTCAAGGCACGTCACCCGATGGAGCAGGACGAATTACTCGAGGTCTTGCGCGCCGCCGCACGTACCGCCGGCATCGAGCCGCCGTATGTCGACGCGAACCAGATGCTTTCGTGGGACGAGCTGACGGCCCTCGATCGGGAGCCGTTGATCACCATCGGCGCGCACACGATCGATCATTACGTCATGAGCCGTTTGCGCGATGAAGAGCTGCATCGCCAGATCGTCGATTCCCGCGGCGAGCTGCAACACCGCCTCGGCCATCCGATCGAGCATTTCGCCTATCCGTTCGGCCGCGAAGAACACGCCGCCGAACGCGAATTTTCCGCCGTCGCACAGTCAGGATTCACGTCCGCCGTGACGACCCGCCCCGCGCACTGGCGCGGTGATGCCCGCAATGCATTACACGCACTGCCGCGTATTGCAGTCGATTACAGCGACACGCTCGATGATTTCCGCTGGAAACTGAGCGGATTCGCGGCAGCGCTGCAACGGCGGGAAGTAGCAGCGAGTCAGGCGGCGCGAGAGGCTACGGCGTAGGAGTGCAGCGGCGGGCTTTAGCCCGGCTAAAGCCCGCCGCTCCACCTAGCCGTCATCCTGAGCATTAGCGAAGGATCTCAGCCGCGACGGCCGTCGCATTTTGAGATCCTTCGCTCACGCTCAGGATGACGGCGTGGGGAAGGGGGTGAATTCTCAGAACCCGTAATTCAAACCGACAATCAGGTAATCAGCGTCGAAGTCGCGGCCGGGGCGCGTCGATTCGACGGCTTCGCGGCTGTAGTACGTCGACAGGCCGAGGTGGTCGGTGAGGCGGACGACGCCGGCGAAGACGATCTGGCCGCGGTCGTCGCGGCGGTTGAAATTCGGTGACGCGGGATTGTTGATCCCGTATTCGCGGACGTGGTCGCGATAGGCGAGGGAGAGATAGACCCGCGGGTGCGGCGCGGAGACGAAGCCGACGTACCAGTAATTGCCCTCGAAGCTGTCGGCCTCGCTGCGCGACTCGCGCTCGGTCATGACATAGCCGACGCGCGGGCTGAATTTGTAGCCGAAGCCGCGATAGCGCGTGCCGACGCCGATGGCGCGGTAATCGTTTTCATTGCCGGTCTGGACACTGAAGCGCTGCAGCTCATTGGACCAGTCGAGCTCCAGTTCCCAGTTCTTGGTCGCGCGGAACGAATAATCGATTCCATACACCGTGACGTTCGCAATGGCGGTCTGGTCGCCAATGTCGAACGCGGCGCGGTTCTCGCCGCGGTCGAGGAAGGCCGTGCCCTGATGGCGCTCGCCGTTGTACGTGACGCCGACGCCGCCGCCATAACTGTTCTCGCGCTGGATGTTGATGTAGCGCTGAAAGTCGACGTGGCCGAAGAACTCCAGCGGCTGCGCCTTCCACGGCTTCACATAAGCGCGGTATTGCGTGATCGCGGCGTTGACGCGCTCGCGCTCCTGCTCGTCGGGAACCTGAAAGAAGTTACTGAACGTGATCACGCTCATCCGGAGCTCGGAGCGGAAGATCCGCGGCTGCGTGGCGGCCGGCGGTGGCGCCGTGACGGTCGGCGCTGCGGGATCGTTGGGGCGGTTCGTGGGGCCGTCGGTGGTCGATTGCGCAAACAGCGGCGCGGCCGCGGCGAGCGCGGCAAACAGGGTCACTCCAAATACGTTCTTCAAGGGTGCACCTCTCATCCGACCGAGCCCGGCTGCAACAGCAGGACCAACGTTGGCTACCGCAGCGCGGCGCGGGACCTGGAGACGATGATGTCGGCGATGGCGCGCCACGAAAACCGCCCTTGCGCGTCGGCGGCGGCGCGGAATCCGAGGCGTGCGGCGAGCTCGCGGTCGGTGAGGAGGCGCGTCAGCGCGTCGGCCAGCGCGGCCGGATTTTCCTTTTCCACCAGCAGTCCCGAGACCTCGTTCTCGATCACGTCCTGCATCGCGCCGATGGCGCTGGCGACGATCGGCACGCCGAAGGTCTGCGGGACGTGCAGCGCGCCGCTCTGGTAGATCTCGCGGTACGGAAACACGATCACCGAGGCGAGCTCCATCCAGGCGGCGATGTCGCCGGAGGAGATGTATTCGGGGAGCCAGACCACGGCGTCGCTGATGCCGTTGCGGCGGGCCTGTTCCTGATGCGCGGCCAAATCGAAGTCGGCGGTCGGATAGCCGACGATCACCAGGCGCGCCTTTGCGGTTTTCAGCACCTGCGGAAAGGCGTCGAGGAGGACGTCAATCCCTTTGTAGCGGGAGAGCGTTCCGAAGAAGAGCACGACCGGCTCGTCGGCGCCGAGGCCGGCGCGTTTGCGCAGCGCCGCGGCGTCGGAACCGGGGGCGCGCAGCTCGCGGAAGATCTCTTCGTTGCCGTGCACGATCACGCCGACGCGCTTCTCCGGCACGCCGAACGTCTGCATGAACTCTCCGCGATTGCGCTCGAAGTGGACGAAGACGAGATCGAAGAGGTGGTAGATCCGCCGATAGAAAAACTGCCGCCAGCGCGAGCGGTCGAACATGCCGGCGGACTTGCCGCCGCTGGTGACGAACGGCTGGACGTTGTGGCAGATGTCGGCGAAAAGACGCGCTTTTCTGCGCAGCCGCATCAGCGGCAGGAGGTCGAACGGAAAGCGGATGTCGCCGAGGAGCACGACGTCGGGATCGAGCTCCTTCACGCGGCGCGCAACGCGCAGCCACTCGCGGTAATAGCGCATCGCGCGGCCGATGCGCCGCAGTTTGCGGAACGTGACGGCCCACCACGCATTCGACTGACGCCCTTCCGGCTTCGGGTCCCAGAGCGACATCGAGCGGTCGAGGCGGAAGGGATGATCGAGATCTTCGAGCTCGTAGTTCTCGTCGGTGATCAGCGTGACGTCGGCGCCGGTGGACTGCAGCGCGCGGCAGAGCTGAAACGCGTAGTGAATCATCCCGCCCTTGCCGGCGGGCTCGATGTAGGCAATTTTCAAGCGGACCCCACGGCATGACGCGTCCCGCCGAGGTGATGGCGGACGGCGCTGATCAGGTTACGGTCGAGAACGATGAGCGCGACGATGTAGACGAGGGCGCCGATGGCGATGCCGCCGGCGAGCTGCGCGATCGGCGCGTACGTCGCGGCCCAGCGCAGCCACGCCACGTCGGCGGCGGTCATGATCAGGCCGGCGATCGTGCCGGGCATCAGTGCGGCGCCGACGTCGCGCAGCCGCACCTCGATCGCGCGCGCCGCGACGTACAGCATGACCACGCCGGTGACGGCGGTGGCGAAGGCGAGCGCCGCGCCGACCCCGAACGCGTTGTACTGCGCGCCGAGGACCATCAGCGGAATCGCCATGAGAGTGCGCAGCCAGGAGATTTTCGCGAGCACCGGCGCGCGGCCGACCGCCTTCAGCACGTCGCCCGCGCTGGTGCTGAGGCAGCGCATGCCGGCATAGATCGAAAGCGCGCCGAGCACCGGTGCGGCCGGCGCCCAGGCCGGTCCGCCGAAGACGACCATGATCGGCAGCGC
>DASVRB010000715.1:0-9914 GCA_036388835.1 Thermoanaerobaculia bacterium
TCGGCGGGCTAAGAGCCCGCCGCTCCACAAGCACGTTACTTCACTACGTTCAACGCCCGTTGCGTCGCCTGCAACAGTGCGCCTGCGCCTACAGGCGCGCCGGTGGCGTTTTTCATCCACATGTCCGGCGGGAGGCTGCCGTAGCGCGACATCCGTTCGAACTCGGCGCCGAGGTTGCCCTTCTGTTCGATGTGTTCCTCGATCTGGAACGCGATCAGGTGCCCGATCGGGTAGTTCGGAAGATAGAGGAAGTTGTTCACCATGTGCGCGTAGACGCCGAGGAGCACGACGTCGCGCTGATTGAAGACCGGCGCGTAGTACTTGTTCCAGACGTCTTTCGAGATCTGCACAGTGGCGTTCTTCAACTGTTCCGGAGTGGCGTCGGGATGGTCGTACATCCAGTGCCACATCTGCATTTCCACCAGTGCCGCCCCGGCGATCTCGTATGTGCCCCAGAACGAGTCGAGCGTCTGCATCGCGCGCGATTCGGGGGTGGGACTGGAGAGGCCGAGGAGCTCGAGGTCTTTGTGCTGGAACACGAACGCCAGTGCCTCGGTGAAGGCGGTGTTCGGCACGCCTGACAGGATGTAGTGATCGATGTCCTTGAGCGAGAAGACCTGCTCGACGTTGTGGCCCATCTCATGGACCGCGATGTTGAAGCCTTTGTAGTCCATCCCCTCTTTGGCGACGCGCGTGCGGAGGCGCGGGTTGTCGCCGCGGCGGCCGGCGCCGAGGGCGTGACCGGAGCCGCGGGCCGGATCGACTTCGATGTTCGCGGCGAGGTATTCGGCGCGCTCGTTCGTGAAGCCGAGCTTCACGAGCAGATTGGCCATGTCGGCCTTGTACGCGGCGGCGGTGGGATAGCGCTTGCGCGTGATCTCGTCGAGCTGCGCCTCGCTGTACTGACCGCGCGCTTTGAAGCCGTTGTACCAGATGTCGAACGGCTCGAGCTTGCGTCCGAGACGCTTCTCGATCAGCTTCCCGACGCGCGGCACGAGCGGCGACGAGACGACCTCCTCGAGCATCGCCTGCACGCGTGACTCGAGCATCTGCCGTCCTTCTTCGAACGAGCGCTCGATGTAGGTCGGCGCGGTCGGCGAGTACGGATCGACGAGCTTCGACGCGCGGAAGGTCTGCAGGATTTTCGCGTAACGCGTGTCCGGCTCGCGGGCATTGGTCAGCTTCGCCGGCGCCGGGCGTCCTTCGCCTTCATCGGCGTCGTCGACGGTCGCCGCTTTGACGGTGTTGGTGTACGGGTTCCAGTCGACGTTGGGATTGTCGACCACGGTCTCGGGGATGGTCTGGTCGACGATGCGCTCGAGGACGCGCTGAATGGTGCGCTGTTTCGGAAGCGCTTCTTTCGCGGGGGCGCTGTAGCTGGCCTTGATCTCGTCGCGCAGGTTCCAGTGCTCGAGCAGGCGCATTTTCGCGGGGAAGAGGCGCGTGCCTTTGTCGTCGACGAGGTGGTGCATCCAGATGTTGTAGGTGGCGACGTACTGCGACGCCTCGGCCGCGGCCTTGCCGACTTCGAGGTTCACGGACGACGGCACGCGTTTGGAGAAATAGAGGCCGAGGGCTGCTTCCGCCCACTGACGGCGCGACCAGTTCTGCCCCTCGGTGAGTCGCTGTTCGAGGGTCGTGTTCGGGAAGTTCAGCAGCACCACGAACGCGAGCTTGTTCGCGAAAAAGTCGTCGTTGATGTGCGCGGACGGCGCGTAGCCGGCCATCAGTTCGTCGAATGGATAAACGGTGCCGATGTCGAGGTCCGACTGCCACTGCAGATCGCGCGCGATCTCGGTCATGTGACCGCCGATCGACTCGAGCACGAACTGCATGCGATCGAAGAGCGCGTCGAGCGTCTGCTGATCGCCGGCAAAGTGCGCCCGCACGAGGTTCTCGAACGCGGCGCGATCGCCATCCTCGGCGCGCCAGAACTGCGCGACCTGCCGCATCCCGCGCTGCAACCGCGCGCGCTGCGCTTCGCCGTACTTGGCAACGAGCTCGGTCTCGAGGGCGGGGAAGGATTCGGTGAGGTTCATGGAAGGTGATGGCTGCTGCGCGAACGCGGGCACCGCCAGAACTGCAAAGAGCGCCGCGGTGGCGAGGATTCGAGTCAAATCAGGACTCCTTTCGGATGCGCATTCTCACTCATGTCATCCCGAGCGTAGCGAGGGACCTGGGAGGGAGGGGCGCGAGGCGCGTGCAGTCCGCCCCACCCTCCCAGGTCCCTCGCTACGCTCGGGATGACATTTGGTCGAGTTGTCGCTCGGACGTGAGGAGCAAATCACTTCTTCTTCACCGTCCGATGCGTCGCCTGCGCGGTCCACGGATCCTCGGGCCAGGGGTGCCGCGGGTAGCGTGCGCGCAGCTCTTTCCGCACTTCCTGATAGGCGCCGTTCCAGAAGGAGCGAAGGTCGCGCGTGACCTGCACGGGGCGTCCGGCGGGGGAGAGGAGTGCGAAGGTGACGGGCGTCTGTTTCGGGCCGATGCGCGGCGTGTCGGCGAGGCCGAACAGCTCCTGCAGTTTCACCGAGGCGAGCACGGAGCCGTCGTCCTGATAGTCGAGCTTCGCGGTGCGGCCGCTGGGGAGATCGATGCGCTCGGGCGCGAGTTGGGCGAGCCGCCGTTCGTCGCCGCCGGCGAATGCGAGCCTCCGTTTGTGCTCCGGTGGGACGTTCGCGGCCTTCCACTCCTCGGTGAGCCGATGCGCCTCGAGCGGATCGGGCGGGACGTTGATCTCGCGCAACAGCAACTGGTCGTACCAGAGGCGTTTCGTGGCGCGCACCTGGCCATTGTCTTTGATGGTGTGCACGACGTCTTCGTGCGTCGGCGTGAGCCACTCGCGCTCGACCACCGAGGCGATGCGCACGAGCGCTTCCTGCCCGCCGCTGACGTCGAGTGCGACCACGAACTCGCCGGAATGCATCCCGCTCTCTTTCGCCAGCATCGCGCCCGTGCCGCTGGACAGGAGCAGGCGCAATGAATGCGGCTCGCGCCGCATGGCCACGCGATCGGGAAAACCGGCGAGCAGGGCGCGTCGGACGATGTCCAGTGGAGCGGCGGGCTTCAGCCCGACGACGATGCCCGGCGGGCTAAAGCCCGCCGCTCCACCAGAGACGCGGCGCAAGACCTGCGCTAATTCTCTGGCTGCGAAATCCAATCGCGGCGAATCGGCCAGCGCCAGCGCGTCGCCGCTGCCGATGTTGCGCACGTCCTCGGACAACAGCGCCGCAACGCGCACCGCGGCATCTCCACCATCCAGGAGCACGCGGGCAATGCGCGGATGAAGTGGGAAGCGGCGCAGTTGCTGCCCCAACGCTGTGATGCGCCGACCTTCCACCGCGCCCAGTCTCCGCAGCAACTCGACCGCGCTGACGATGCGATGTTCCGGCGGCCGTTCGTACCAGCGGAACGTCAGCGGGTCGCCGCCCCAGCCGATGATGTCGAGGACGGTGGACGCGAGATCGACGCGGCGCACTTCGGCTTCGCGGTGCGGGCGGAGGATGGTGCGCTCGTCCCACAAACGGGTGGCGCGGCCGGGGGCGGTGCGGCCGGCGCGGCCGGCGCGCTGATCGGCGGAGTCGAGCGAGATCTGTTCGCTGACCAGGTGATCGACCGCGGTCTCGACGTCGAAGCGCAACACCTTCTGCACGCCTGAGTCGATCACGTCGGTCACGCCTTCGACGGTCAGCGAGGTCTCGGCGACGTTGGTGGCGAGGATGATCTTGCGATCGCGGGATGGGGCGAGCGCGCGCTCCTGCGCGTCGACGTCGAGCGAACCGTGCAGCGGAAAGACGTTCGGCATGCCGAGCTCGAGACGCGTCCGTTCGATCTCGCGCGCGCCGGGGAGGAAGCAGAGGATGTGACCTTTCGCATCGCGCGCGACCTCGCGAACCGCATCACTCATCGAGGCATTCGGACGGTAGCGGATGTCGATCGGATGACGCCGCGCCTCGATCTCGATCACTTTTGCGCCGAGAAAGTCCGCCACCGGCTTCGGATCGATGGTCGCGGACATCACCACCACCGCGAGATCGTCGCGCGTGTCGGCCGCTTCTTTCACCAGCGCGAGTGCGAGATCGGCGTGGATGCTCCGCTCGTGGAACTCGTCAAGGATGACGAAGTCGAAATCGCTGAGGAGTGGATCGGATTGCAGCCGCGCGGTGAGGATGCCTTCGGTCGCGACGAGCAGTCGGGTGCGGTCGGTGAAACGGCGCTCGTAGCGGATCTGCCAGCCGATCTCGCCGCCGATGGTCCAGCCGCGCTCGTCGGCGATGCGGCGAGCGAGCGTGCGCGCGGCGACGCGCCGCGGCTGCAGAAGAATGGTGCGGCCGAATGCGGCCAGTGCGGGCGGAATGCGGGTCGTTTTCCCCGCTCCCGGCGGCGCCACGATCACGGCCCGTTTTTCGGCGCGCACGAGCGTGACGATCTCTTCTAAATAGCGGTCTACCGGGAGCGCGCCTTGCACTGAATCACGCATTATGGCGAACCGCAGTGACGACGATATTGACTACACCGTGGAAGGCGCAACGCCTCCACACGAGAAGGACGATCCGACCAACGAAGGCTACGACGAAGCGGTGAATACCGGCGACGACCGCTACGGCGTTCTCGAAGGAGAAGGCGGCGTTTTCGGCACCTCCGGCGGCGGCACCTCGGACGTCGGCTTCCACGAAGTCGAACGCCCGGTGATCGAGGGGACGGAGCGTGGGGAGGATGAGGTGGGGTAGGTTTTGTTGTCGGTTGTCGGTGATCGGTTGTCTGCGCTGTGCAGTCTGCGGCACCGCAATCGCGGTTGCGCCGGTGTATCTGGCGAAACCCTGCAGACAACCGACAACTGACAACTGACAACTGAAACGGCGTCAGCCGATCGAATCCAATATCTCCTCGATCGTGCTCCTCCGGCACGTGTACATCGGCGTGTCGCGCACGGTGTATTTCGACGATTCGGTTTCGCGCAGTTCCTGCACGAGGTCGAGGAATTCGTCGGCGATGTCGGATTCGAAGGCGACGACGAAATCCTGGTCGTCGAGGCCGAACGAGTAGGTCGTGTTGATCTTCACGCGCGGGTATTTGTGGCCGATGGCGATGTGCTCGTTCATGATCCGCTGCCGCTCGGCCATCGGGAGCAGGTACCAGTCGCGCGTCTTCACGAACGGGTAGACGAAGAGGAACGGCTTCTTCCCCGGCACGATGCGCAGGCGGCGTCCTTCCTGTCCTTCATGCACGTGCTCGTCGACGTACTGCGAGTGCTTGGTCATGGCGAGGTACGACGCCGGGATGTCGAGGTAGCGGCCCATCATCGACTTGTTGATGTCGGCGGCCATCTGCTGGAACGGATCGAGGTCGTAGCCGATGCGCCACAGCATGAAGTCGATGCCCGCCTTGATGCCGACCGTGGAGTAGGGGAGCACGAACATCGGCGACGTGTAGCGGCCGAGGATGTCGGCGAGCTCGCGCTTTGCCTCGGCCTTCACCTCGTGCGGCAACGCGCGGAAGGCGCGGTCGACGCTGAAGAACATGAAATTGACGAACTGGCGTGCGCTCGGCGTGCGCGCGTCTGAGGTGGCCGGGATCTCGGGGGCGGTCGTGGTCATGGCGGGCGATTCTATCGTGCGGGTAAGCCGCGCTGCGCCTGATGCTGGTGGCTGGTTGTTGGTTGCTCGTGACGTATCGCCTGACGCCCAGGCGTGAGCTCACAACCAACCAACAACCAGCAACCAGCAACCACTCGTCGCGCCAACAACGACTTCACACGACGCGCACGAATCCGCGCTAGCCACCCTGCGTGTGAGCGGCTAGGATGCGAGACCGTGGCGACTCGCGCTCCCGCACCCCACAACGCGCCACCAAATGCGCGTTCGTACCAGCAGCTTCTGACCAAGCTGTTGCGTCACGGCGCGTTTCCGCAGCTCCGGAAGATCATCGAAAAGACGCTGCCGGCGGACCTCTCGCCGGTGCTGCCGCTGCTGCTCGAGGAGGATCGCAAGCGCATCCTCTCGCTGCTGATCGAGGCGGGAAAATCGGCGCGCGCGCTCCTCGATCTCGACGAGACCGATCTCTACGACATCCTCGATGCGCTCGACGACGCGACGCTGGCGTCGATCTGTTCGTCGTCCGCTCCCGACGATGCGGCCGACCTTCTCGACTTCCTCGAGGAAGATCGCCGCGCACGCGTCCTCGACCTCCTCGGCGCAACACAAGGGGCCAAGCTCGAGTCGCTGCTCGAAGGTGAAGAGGAGACCGCCGGCTCACTGATGAACACCGAGTTCCTCGCGCTCGACGAGGACCTCACCGTGGCCGACGCGATCGAGGCCATTCGCCAGTACCCGCGCAAAGACTCCTTCTTCTATGTCTATTGCGTCGACTCCGATGGTCATCTCGTCGGCGTGCTCTCGCTGCGCAGCCTCATCCTCGCGAACGCGGGCGCAAATCTCCGGCAACTGATGGTGCAGAGCGTCGTCCGGACGCAGATCGACTCGAGCCCGGAGGAGGTCGCGCAACTCGTCTCGAAATACGACCTCCTGTCGATGCCGGTCGTCGACACGCAGAACCGCCTCGTCGGCGTGGTCACGGTCGACGACGTGCTCGACGTCATTCAGGAACAGGCCGAAGAAGACCTCATGCACCTCGCCGGCGTCGACGTCAGCGAGCGCCTGACCATGCCGGCACGTGAGACGTGGCGCACGCGTTTTCCCTGGCTGGCGGTGAACCTCGTCACCGCGTTCATCGCCTCGTCGGTGGTCCGCTTCTTCGAGCCGACCATTCAGAAATGGACCGCGCTGGCGGCGTTCATGCCGATCGTTGCGGGGATGGGCGGCAACGCCGGAACGCAGACGCTGACCGTGTTCGTCCGGGCGATCGCGCTCGGCGACATCGAATGGCGCGGCGGCCTGCGCGGCATCTGGAAAGAGCTGCTCGTCGGGATGATGAACGGCATCGCGATCGGGACGCTGTGCGGCACGATCGTCGGCGTCTGGACCGGCGAATGGGTGCTCGCGGGCATTCTGCTGGCCGCCATGTGCGGCAACCTGATCATCGCGGGCGTGGCTGGCGGGCTCGTCCCTCTGGTGCTGGAGCGGTTCGGTTTCGACCCCGCCGTCGCGTCGTCGATCTTCGTGACGACATTTACCGACACGGGAGGTTTTTTCCTCTTTCTCGGTATGGCCACGATGGCGATGCGCTTCAGCGCCTGAGCCTTACGCTCGCGTCCGCCGGACGCCGAATAACCCTCCCCAACGTTCGTTATCGTACGTAGATCGTGTCACTTCCGTGTGAACGACCCGTCTTGCGGGCCGCATCTTCACAACTGAGGTCCGGGAACGGACGAACCTTTGTCAAGAGGCAATTCGAGAAGTTTACGGTGGAGGCTGTTTTTTAGGTGAAAGCGTGCTGACTCAATCACTTAGCTACTGTCGCACATTGATGTGTGCAAAGAGGTGAAAGCCTCGCTTTTTTGCGGGTTGCCGCGATATTCACAGCGTTTTCCGCAGGGATTTCCACACTTTCTGTGTAAAGGAAAGATCACCCTGCCGGATGAACCGCGGCTCAGCAGTTGTAAGGTCCAGAATCGCTGAAGGTTCGCCGGTCCGGCTCCCGCCGTCGACGATCGCATCGACCCGATTCTGCAAGTCACGTGCGAGATTTTTGAGGTCGTGAACCGGCGGTTCGCCGCTCCGGTTGGCACTGGTGGAGACCAGCGGCCCCGTCCGTGAGACGAGGTCGCGCAGCCAGTCGAGCGCCGGAATCCGCACCGCGAGCGTGCTCGCCCCGCGGCTGGCGGCAATCGGCTCGCGCAGCGGGAGGATGGCGGTCAGCGGCGCCGGCCAGATCGTCGCCAGCGCCTCGAGCAGCTCCGGCGCCGCCTCGATGCCGAGCCGTTCGAGCTCCGCCATCGACGAGGCCAGCACGATGAACGGCTTGGTGTCGTCGCGCCCTTTGATCTCCGCAATCCGCGCCACCGCCTGATCGTCGAGCGCCAGCGCGTGCAGGCCGTAGATGGTGTCGGTCGGAAACAGCGCGACATTGCCTTCGCGCAGAAGGAGGGAGATCTCGTTGAGCTGCAGCGCGCTCGGCGCATTCTCGTAATGCCAGCGTCGGGTCATGACGACGCATGATCGCACTTCGTTCCAGTGGAGCGGCGGGCTTCAGCCCGCCGAGCTGTTGATGTTCGGCGGGCTAAAGCCCGCCGCTCCACGTCAAATCGTGGCTACCGGCTCGCTGCCAGCAACTCCCTCGCGTGTGCGACCGCTGACTCCGTCACCTTCTCTCCGCCGAGCATGCGGGCGATTTCGCTGACTCGTTCACTTGGCTCGTCGAGGCGGCGGATGCGGGCGCGGGTGTGGCCGGCGGCGTCTTCTTTCCAGACGTAAAAGTGGGTCGTGCCGAAGCTGGCGATCTGGGGGAGGTGCGTGACGCAGATGACCTGGTTGCGCGCGGCGAGCTGCTGCAGTTTGCGGCCGACCACTTCCGCGACACGTCCGCCGATGCCGGCGTCGATTTCGTCGAAGACGAGCGTTGCCGCGGCGGCGCGGGTGGAGTTGCGAAACAGCGCCGCGGCGATCGCGAGTTGGATGCGTGAGAGCTCGCCGCCGGAGGCGATGCGCTGCATCGCTTTCGGCTCCTCGCCGCGATTCGGCGCGATCAGGATCTCGATTTTGTCGGTGCCGTCAGGCGACGGCGCGGCTTCGGTGATCGCGACCTTCACGGTCGTCCGCTCCATCGCCAGATCGTTGAGCTCTTTCTGGATCGCTTGCTCGAATCCGCGCGCTGCTTTTTTGCGTGCTGCCGACAACTTGTCGGCGGCTTTCCGAAACGCCGTCAGACGCGCGCTTTCGGCCTGCTGCAGTTTCTCGACGCTCGCCTCGTAATCGGCGAGGCGTTCGTATTCATCCTGCGCGCGGCCGAGGTGCTCGAGGACCGCTTCGATCGTGCCGCCGTACTTTTTCTTCAGCCGCTCGATGGTGACCAGGCGGTCCTCGATGACGTCGAGACGCGCCGGATCGTGGCGGACATTTTCGGAGAGGCTGCCGAGCGTGCGGCCGAGGTCCTGCAGGCGATAGAGCACGTCCTGCATCTCCGTCGAAAGCTGCTGCACCTCGTCGATGTGGCGCGTCAGCGGCTGCAGCACGTGCAGCGCGCGGCCGAACTGGGCGAGCGCGGAGGACTCATCTTCATCGACGAGCTGATACGCCGCGGAGGTCGCCTCGATCATCTCCCGCGCGTGGCTGAGGATCGCCTTTTCGCCGCGCAGTGATTCTTCTTCCGTCGGGTCGAGCTTGGCCGAGCCGATCTCGCCGATCTGGTACTGCAGGAGGTCGAGCTGGAGCGTCCGATCGCGTTGCGCGTCGGTCATCTCGCGCAATTGGTCGGCGGCGCGTTTCCACTCCTCGTAGGACTCGCGTGTGGCGGCGAGCAGCGCATCGTGGCCGCCGTAGTCGTCCACCAGCTCGCGATATCCCTGGCCGGCCACGCGCTGATGCGACTCGTGCTGACCGTGAATCTCGAGCACCGCGTCCATCGCGCCGCCGAGCTCGCGCACGGTGACGGGCGAGCCGTTGATGAGGACGCGCGCGCGGCCGCCGGCGGCGACTTCGCGGCGGACGATGAGCTCGAGCGTTTCGGCGTCATCGGTCTCGATTCCGAGCTCGTCGAGCTGCGCCCGCAGCGTTTTCGGCAGATGAAACACGGCTTCCGCGGTCATGCGGTCGCTGCCGCTGCGGATCATCTCGCTCGACCCGCGCGCCCCGCGCAGCAGTTCGAGCGAATCGATGAGGAGCGACTTGCCGGCGCCGGTCTCGCCTGTGAGCACGTTCAACCCCGCGCCGGGCTCGATGGCGAGCTCTTCGACGATGGCCAGGTTGCGGACTTTGAGGTACGTGATCACGCGCGAAAAAGTGTACCTCGGGCGGGGG
>DASVRB010000716.1:0-1968 GCA_036388835.1 Thermoanaerobaculia bacterium
TCGGTGGTGGTGGTGCTGGTCTCCGTGACGGTCGCCGTGGCGTTGTCGGCAGGCGCGGTGGCGGCGGCCGGTTCGGTCGAGACGGCGTCGTCGTGCTTCTTTTCGGTGCAGGCGATGCTGCCGGTGACGATCAGGGCGATGGCGGCGAACTGCGTGAGCTTCTTCATTTTTGATTTCTCCTTTTGCGTTGGTCCCGCAAGTCGCGGCGACAGTGTCAAGATCGGTCATTCCTCGGCGGGAGTCTTGAAACTGCCGTGAGAGAGTTCTGGGAAAGTTCTGGGATGCGGCTTCTCTTCGGCGACTGCACGTTCGACTCCGAATCGCGCACGTTGACGCGTGACGGGGAGAGCGTGCGTATGACCGGCAAGGCCTTCCAACTCCTCGAGCTGCTGCTCGCCGCGCGGCCGAAGCCGATCGAGAAGAGCGAGCTGTTCTCGCGCCTCTGGCCCGACACCTTCGTCTCCGAGGCGAACCTCGCCAGCCTGGTGAAAGAGATCCGTTCCGCGATCGGCGACGATGCGCGCGCGCCCCGTTTCGTCCGCACGGTGCATCGCTTCGGTTACGCATTCAGCGGTGCGGTCACCGAGACGCCGGAGCGCAGCACAATCGACTCGATCGCAGTGCTGCCGTTCGCGAACCGCTCCGGCCTCGGCGATCTCGACTATCTCGCCGACGGCCTCGCCGAGTCGTTGATCAACACGTTGACTACCATCGACGGACTGCGCGTCGCGCCGCGCGGCTCGTCGTTCCGCTACACCGAGAACGATCTCCCCGCATTGCGTCGCGAGTTGAACGTGCGCGCCGCGCTCACGGGACGCATTCGCGTGGCCGCGGACGTCGTCCATCTGCAGGTCGAGCTCAACGATCTGGCCCGCGACGCGCAGCTCTGGGGGCGGCAGTTTCACGCGCCGCTGACCGGCATCTTCGCGCTCGAAGAAGAGCTCTCGCGCGACGTCGTGACCGCGCTCCGCTTCCGCATCACCGGCGAGACCGATCGCCGTCTGCGCAAGCGCTACACGGAGAGCGCGGCCGCGTATCAGCTCTATTTGAAAGGCCGCCATCACTGGAACCGGAGGACGGTCGAAGGGATCGAGCGGGCCATCTTTTTCTTCGAGTCAGCCATCGGTTCCGACGCGTCGTACGCACCTGCATACTCCGGTCTCGCCGATTGCTACATCGCGCTCGCCAGCCGCGATCTCTACGCGCCGCTGCAGCTTTTTCCGAAAGCGGAAACGGCGGCGCGGCGCGCGCTGGAGCTCGACGCGGAATTAGCCGAGGCGCACGCGTCGATGGGGGCGATCCACGAGGTCTTTCACTGGCGCTGGGATCGCGCGCAGGAGGAGTACGTGACCGCGCTGCGGCTGAACCCCGGCTACGTCACGGCGCGGCAGTGGTACGCGCTCGCGCTCGCGCATCGGGGCCACATCGCCGAGGGGCTGGTGCAGATGAGCGTGGCCGCGGAAAGCGATCCGCTGTCGTTCATGATCAATGCGAACACCGCGGTCATTCACTACCTCGGCCGCGATTACGACGCCGCGGAAGAGCACTGCAATCGCGCGCTCGAAATCAACCCGCACCACGAGCCGGCGCACTTTACGCTCGGCCTGGCGATGCAGCAGCGCGGCCGCATCGACGAGGCACGCGCGTCGCTCGAGAAAGCGCTCGCGATCTCCCGCGGCGAGCCGCACGCCGTCGCCGCCCTCGGCGCACTCGGCGCCGACGCCTCCGCGCTCGAAAAACTCGCCGAGCTCTCGCTCACGCGCGACGTCTCGCCCGTGCATTTCGCGACCGTGCACGCCGCATGCGGCGAGACCGAGCGTGCGCTCGAATGGCTGGAGCGCGCGGAGGCGTCGCGCTCGGGATGGCTCGTCTATCTGCGCACCGAGCCGCGGTTCGATGGGTTGCGCGGGGAGTTGCGGTTCGAAGAGTTGGTGCAACGAATCGGGCTGTAGTTTGGAGTGCGGGGGG
>DASVRB010000717.1:0-9504 GCA_036388835.1 Thermoanaerobaculia bacterium
ACGTGCGGAACTCCATCCGTGCCGATGTTGCCGCGATACATCCCCTCGCTGTTGAACGGCATCGCAAAGTTGCCCTGGCGGTCGAGGATGATCACGCCGCCTTCGCCCTTCACCGGGGCGAGCTTTTTGTGGATCACTTCGTTCCCCGCCTCGGCCACCGAGAGGCCGCGGTACTTCACGAGCGCGGCGATGTCGTAGGCGACGGTCCAGCGGATGAAGAACTCGCCGTGGCCGGTGGCCGACACCGCGCACGATTCATTCTCCGCGTACGTGCCGGCGCCGATGATCGGCGCGTCGCCGACCCGTCCGTATTTCTTGTTGGTCATGCCGCCGGTCGACGTGGCCGCGGCGAGGTCGCCTTTCTGGTCGAGCGCCACCGCTCCGACCGTGCCGAACTTTTTCTCGTCGGCAAAGTCCAAGACGGCGCGTGGCTTTTCTTTCATCAATTCGTTCTGCAGCGACTTCCATCTGCGCTCGGTCCAGAAGTACGACGGATCGACGATCTCCAGTCCCTGCTGCGTCGCGAACAGCTCCGCGCCGCGGCCGACCATCATCACGTGCTCCGATTTCTCCATCACCGCGCGCGCGGCGGTGATCGGATTGCGGATGATCGTCACGCCCGCGACCGATCCGGCGGCCTTGGTGCGGCCGTCCATGATCGAGGCGTCCATCTCGTTCTTGCCGTCGTGCGTGAAGACCGAGCCTTTGCCTGCATTGAACAGCGGCGAGTCTTCCATCACGCGGATGGTCGCCTCGACGGCGTCGAGGCTGCTGCCGCCTTTCGCGAGGATGGCGTGGCCGGTCTTCAGCGCCAGTTCGAGCGCCTCGCGATATTGCTTCTCGACCTCGGCGGTCATGCTCTGGCGCGTGATGGTGCCGGCACCGCCGTGAATGACGAGCATCGTTTTCTTCTTCGCCTCCTGAGCCATCACTTCCCTGGGCGCGGCGAGGCCGATCACAAATGTTGCAGTGACGAGAGCGAGTCTTTTGAACATGGTCCGTACACTAACACTCCTCCTTTTGATCCTCTGCGCGCTCTCTCCGGTCGCGTTCGCGCAGGCGCCCGACGCCGACTGGCGCACCATCCAAACGGCCCATTTCCGCCTGCATTACCCACGCGAATACGAAGAGTGGTCGACCCGCGCGGCGGAGCGGCTGGAGTCGATTCGTGAAGCGGTGTCGGCGGAGGTCGGCTTCACGCCGCCGCAGATCATCGACGTGATCGTGATCAATCCGGCCTCGGAGCCCAACGGCATCGCCTGGCCGTTTCTCGACACACCGCGAATGATCTTCTTCACCGAGCCGCCCGGGCCGGATGAAGTGGTCGGTGCGTACGGCCACTGGATCGATCTGCTCGCCGTGCACGAGGTCACGCATCTCGTGCACATGCTCCGCCCCGCGCGGAGCTGGAAAGAGCAACTGCTCGCGAAGGTGCTGCCGCTCAGCCCGATCACACTCGGCTCGCCGCGGTGGGTGCTGGAGGGATATGCGACGGTGGTCGAAGGAAGACTGACCGGCGCGGGACGTCCGACCAGCACCATTCGCGCGTTGATCCTTCGCCAGTGGGCCGCGAACGGACGTCTGCCGACGTACGGGCAGCTCGATTCCGATCGGCGTTATCTCGGGCAGTCGATGGCGTATCTGATGGGCTCCGCGTTTCTCGAGTGGCTGGAGCAGCGCAGCGGTCCGGACTCACTGCGCAATCTCTGGGCGCGCATCACCGCGCGTCACGAGCGCCCGTTCGATGAATCGTTCGCGGGCGTGTTCGGCGAGAAGCCCGATCGTTTGTACGGCCAGTTCGTCGCGGAGCTCACCGCGTCGGCGATGACGATCAACCGCGCCACGGAACTGCGTCAGGGTGAGCTGTTTCAGGAGACGGTGCGCGCGAGCGGCGATCCCACGGTCTCCCCCGACGGCACGCAACTCGCGGTGGTGGTGCGCCGCCGCGACGAGCCGGAAAAGCTCGTGATCTGGTCGACCGGTCCGGCCACGGAAGAAGAGAAAAAGTACAAAGAGCGCATCGACAAAATCCTCGCGCGCGATCCGCAGGACGTCGC
This sequence comes from Thermoanaerobaculia bacterium, assembly GCA_036388835.1. Classification (GTDB taxonomy): domain Bacteria; phylum Acidobacteriota; class Thermoanaerobaculia; order Gp7-AA8; family Gp7-AA8; genus QHVT01. The sequence goes on from DASVRB010000717.1 coordinate 2,058, forward strand.
CCCGATCCGGACGAAACCGCTGCCGCGCAAGGCGGTCCACACATTGACCATGCCGGACGGCGGCGACATCTCGCGCCCGCGGTGGACGCGCGACGGCAAGGCCATCGTGTTCGCGCATCGCGTTCCCGATGCGGACGGCTTTCTCCATTTCGATCTCTATCGCTGGGACTTTGAAAACCTCACGCGCATCACGAATCTCGCAGATGTTCGCGACGCCGATCCGCTGCCCGACGGACGCACTGCGATCGCGCTGCGCAGCCGACATGGTGCGTCGCAGCTCGTGAATGTCGACCTCACGAACGGCACCGTCACGCCGCGCACCGAGGCGTCGATCGACGTCGTGCGGGTGCACCCGCGCGTCAGTCCCGACGGCACGCACCTCGCGCACATCGCCCATCGCGCGGGGACGTGGACGCTGGTCATCGACGATCGCGACATCAAACTTCCGGGCGATGCGGCCACGCCCGACTGGATCTCGAACGAAGAGCTGGTGGTGACGCTCTTCTCGCGCGGCTTCGCCGAGCTGCATCGCGTGCGTCTCGATGGGACGTACTCGCAGATCACCAGCACCGCCGGCGGCGCGTTCGAGCCGGCCGCGGCCAGCGATGGACGTCTGTTCTTCATGTCGCTCGAGCCGGACGGTTACGTCGTCCGTTTGCTGCCGGCCGGCACGGAACCGCTCGCAATTCGTGCGCGCGCCGCCGATCCCTCGCTCGTGCCGGCGATTCCGCCGGAGCCGCGCACGCCTGCTGCGTTTGCAGCACGGAACGTCACCTCGCGTCCGTACGGAATCGGTAAGCAGGAATTCTCCTGGTTCAGCTCCCAGAACTTTGCGCCCGAGCAGCAGGCCATCGAGCTCGGTGTGCGATTCGGCGACGTGATCGGCCGCTTCGACACGCTGCTGGTCGGCTCGCTCGCGCGGAATGACGCACCCGAGGGGCTCGCGCTCGCGAGTACGTGGCGCGGGTGGCCCGTGGAACTACATGGACACGCCTACTCAGTGGAGGACAGGCAATCCTGCCTGTCCCCCTTCGCGCCAGGCAACGACGACGACGGCGACAGGCAGGATTGCCTGTCCTCCACTGGTCTCGAATTGCGCGCACTCTGGTCGCGCCGCTTTCCGCAAAGCAGACTGACGATCGAAGCAGGCGCGCTTCCCGACGATCTGCTGTTCGCAGGCGCGCAATTCACCACGCATCAGGTCTTCGGCACCTCGCGGCTCGAAGAATCGCTGCGCGTCGACGTCGACGACGAGCATCATCGCGCCATCGCCTCCCTCGGCTTCGGCAGCGATGCCTTCCGCCTGCGCGGCACCTATCGCTACGACCGCGGCACGAACGTCACCATCGGCGGCATCCCGTCATCGATCCTGCCGCGCTCCGCGTACGCGCATCGCGTGCTCGATCCAGCGCTCCCGGTGGCGGTTCTCGCGGGCGACGAATACGATGGCTGGCGGATCGAGTCGAGCTTCGCCTCTTTGCCCGTCACTGCTTTCTATCAGCGCCACGAAATCAGCGCCACGCAGCTTTCACTGGCGGGCCTCGAAGTGAAGTTCAGCAGCGACCCGAATCCGATTCTGAAGTTCCCCGGTCTCGACTTCACCGCCGGCGTGGCGCGCGTGCTCGATGCGCCCGATGCGACGACGGTGAAGGGCGACACGAAGTGGTGGATCGGGATGCGCTGGAGGCCTTGAATTGATTCACATCCATAACGGCGACATCGTCGCGGCGGCGGCAAAACGGGCGAATGTACCGGGCGAGCATCTCGCGTATCGCGAGTCGCTCGTGACCGGCCCGGTGGTGCCGGGCGAGGAGTGGATCGAGACGCGCGCCCGCGCCATCGCCGACGCACATCAACAGGATCTGCTGCGCGTCCGCACCGGTCTGCTCGAACAGGAACAGGCGCTCGACCGCGCCGCCGCCGACAGCGAAATCGTGTTGTGGTTCGAGCACGATCTCTTCTGCCTCGTGCACGTCGTCTATCTGCTGCAGCGATTCGCCGGCAGCAATGTTTCGGTGGTCTGGTCGCCGATTCCGCTGTCGGAGAGTGAAGATCAGGGGCTGCACGTCCTCTTCGAATCGCGCGAGGAAGTGACGCCGGAGATGGTGTCGATCGCGCGAAAAGTGTGGAGCGCATACACCTCTCCCGATCCCACTGCGCTCAACGACTGGCTCCGCCGCGACACGCCGGAGTTCCCGTTCCTGCGCGAAGGGATCGCCCTCCACGCGTCGCGTTTCCCCTCCGACACGAACGGCCTCGGCGCGATCGAGCAGCGGACGCTCACGCACATCGCCAACGGCTTCCACGACTTCGCCACGCTCTTCGAGCACATCAACGCCGAAGTGCCGCGCTTCGGCTTCGGCGACTCCGAGATCTTCCGTCATCTGCAGGCGATGGCGAGCCGGCCGGTGCCGCTCATCACGCTCAGCGGCGAGGCGCCGAAAGCGATCTGCACGATCACGCCGGCAGGGGAGAGCGTGCTGCGCGGCGAGGTCGACGACATCGCCGTCAACGATCCCGACCTCTGGCTCGGCGGCGCGCATCTGACGAGGGAAACGCAATGGCGATGGACCGGAACGAACCTCTCTGCCGCGTCGTGAGGTTCGAGGCGACGGACGGCGTCGCGCTCTCCGGCCTCCTCTACGAACCGAAACGCTCCACCACCCGCGCGGCGATCTATCTGCACGGCACCGGCGGCTCGTCGGTCTTCGAATCGAAGCGCTCCAACCAGCTCGGCGCCGCGTTCACCCGCAGCGGCATCGCCTACTTTCCGTTCAACAACCGCGGTGCCCATCTCATGCGCCGCATGGGTGACGTGATGGGCGGCATGGCGTACGAGCGGATCCGCGACTGCATCTTCGATATCGACGGCGCGGTGCGTGAGCTGCGCGCCCGCGGCTACCGCGACATCACGCTCATCGGCCATTCGACCGGCGCGAACAAGATCGCGGTCTACGACTTTTACAAAGAGCGCGTGCCGGTGAAGCGCTACGTGCTGCTCGCCGGCGGCGACGACACCGGTCTGCTGTACGACCAGCTCGGCGCGCGCCGTTTTGCCGCAGCGCTGACGAAAGCGCGCGAGATGATTCGCGCCAAACGCGGCGCCGAGCTCGCACCGCCATCGATCTCAAAACTGCCGATGAGCTGGGCCGCGTTCCACGACATGGCCAATCCCGACGGCGACTACAACGTCTTCCCGTTCCTCGAGGTCATGCGCAACGTCCGCCTCTCGCGCAAACCGAAGTTCCGCCACGTCCGCGGCATCACCAAACCGACGCTCGTGCTGTACGGCGAAAACGACGAGTACTGCTTCAATGACGTCCCGCGCTGCGTCTCCATCCTCGCCGACGCGATCGGGCCGAAGCCGAACTTTGAGCTTGCGATCATGAAGGGTGGGAATCACAGCTTCTCGGGGTTGGAGGAGGAGCTGGCGGAACTGATTGTGAACTGGCTGTCATCCTGAGCCGCCGGAGCCGCGCAGCGGCGCAGGACGGTCGAAGGATCCCCTGCCGAAGCGCGCGTCTCGTGCATCCGCAGGGGATCCCGCGCCGTCTTCGCGGCTCGGGATGACAGGTCGTCATCCCCCGATCACGCTCGCCAACACCTCGAACGACTTCAACTCGTGCCCGAGAAACGCGCGTCGCACGAATCCAGACAGCGAGCGCACTTCCATCAGGACTTCGATCGGCAGATTGCGCAAAGCGAATTCTTCGACCGGGAGGCGGAGCAGGTCGAGCGCGTCGGCGACGTCGTTTCCGATCAGGAACGCGTCGCGGTTCGCGCAGTCGGTGCAGACGAAGCCTTCGATCTTCTGATCGAAGCGAAGCGGACGCCCCACCGTCTCGCCGCATTCACGGCAGGCACGCAGCGACGGAAAGATGCCGGCCAGGCGCAGCGTCCAGATCTCGGCATAGGTAGCGACCGGCAACGCATGCGTCCCTTCGAGCAACGCCCCCGTCGTCCGATCGAGCAGGCGATACATCAGCTCGGCCGGATCGTTTTCCGGTGCGAACGTATCGACGAGCTCCGCGATGTAGGTCGCGGCGACGCTGCTGACGAGGTTCTGCTGTGCCGGGAAAAGCGAGCGCACCAGGTCGACCGATTCGATGCGCACCACTTCTTCCGATTCGCGCTCGCTGTAGCCGATGCGCACTTTTGCGAGCGGCTCGAGCGACGCGCCGAAGCGGCTGCGGATTGCGCGCGCGCCGTACGCCCACCCTTTCCGCTTGCCGTGATCGGGCGTGAGGAAAACGACCATCTTGTCGCGCTCGCGCGCCGGAAATGTGTGCAGGATGATTGCTTCGGTCCGCTCGGTCTTCAACGCGCGAAGGGTACACTGCGGCACCGGCAGCGATCGTGCTCGTAACCTCCGAGCCGCACGCGCGGCGCCAGACCAGAATGCTCATCCACCCAGCCGAAGCGCGCCGTCAATTCCGCGAGTACGCCGCGGGCGAGATCACCAACGAGAACCTTGCGCGGGGAGCGCTGCTGATCGCGCTCGAGGAGTATCCGCGCCTCGACGTCGATCATTACCTCGCCGAACTCGATGGCTTGGCCGCCCGCGTCGAAAAGCGCTGCGAGCGGAACGAGCCGCTGGTCTTCCGCCTCGGCCATCTGCACGCCGAAATGTTCGACGTCGACGGCTACGCCGGCGACACCACGAATTACTACGACCCGCGCAACGCCTACCTCAACGAAGTGATCGACCGTAAATCGGGCATTCCGATCACCATCTCCATCATCTTTCTGCACGTCGCGTCGAAGCTCGGCTTCACCGCCTCCGGTGTCGGGCTGCCCGGCCACTACATCGTCAAAGTGCAGTTCGAATTGAACGAGCTCTACGTCGATCCGTTTCACGGCGGCACGACGTTGACGATGGCGGAGATCGGGTCGCTGCTCAGCGAAGTGAGCGGCGGCTCCGCGACCCTCGCGCCCGAACATCTCCGCGCCTGGACCGGCCGCCAGACGCTCGCGCGCGTGCTCGCGAACCTGCAGAACATGTGGACGCGCAACGGCGATCCGCGCCGCGCCACCGCCGCACGCGAGCGGATGGAGATCCTGGCCGCCGGCCTATGAAGTTGTTCGTGACCATCCTCGAGGAGACGTGCGACGCCGCGATCGCCGCCATCCGCGCGCTGCGCCACGAACACGACGGCATCGAAGTGCGCGCGGAACCATTTCCGTCGATCGATCTCGACGCGATTCGTGCGTCGACGGACAAGCCGATCATCCTGACGTACCGGACTCTCCCGACCGACGTCGAGGCCGGCGGGCTGAGAGCCCGCCGCTCCACCGGTGACGTCATTGCCGCGGGTATTGATTTCATGGATGTGGAGTGGCGCGAAGATGTGCAGATCGAGGTGCCGGAGCGAACCGTGCTCTCGCATCACGACTACGACGGCATCAAGGACGTCGAGTTGATCTTCGAGCGGATGCGTGCACGAAATTGCGCGCACACCAAGCTCGCCGCGACACCACAAAACTTCGACGACAACCTCCGCCTCCTGTCGCTCCTGAGCCCCGCCGAGGAACTCCGAGGAACTCCGAGGACCCCGAGGACCCCGAGGAACTCGACCGTGATTGGAATGGGAGAGCGCGGCCTCTACTCGCGCATCCTCGCGCCGTTCAAAGGGGCCGCGCTGACGTTCGTCGCCGCTTCGAATGTTGCCGCGCCGGGGCAGCTCACACTCGAGCGTGCACTCGCGATTTACGGACGCGGCCCGCTGCGCGCGGCCAAAGTGTTCGCGGTGGTCGGCAATCCCGCGGGGCACAGTCTCTCGCCTTCGATCCACAACCAGCTCTTCCGCGAGAAAGGCGTTCCGGCCGCCTACACCATCGCTTCCGTCGAGCGTTTCGGCGAACTCGCGGAGGCGTTTCTCGAAGGGGAGCCGTGCGGTCTCAGTGTCACCGCGCCGTTCAAAGACGACGCGTACATGTTCGCCCGCGCGCGCAATTTCGACCTCGGCGAGAACGCGTTGCGCGCGCGCGCGGTGAACACGCTCGTGAACCTCGGCGATCGCATCCTTGCCGACAACACCGACGTCGATGGCTTCGCGGCGCTGCTGCCGCGCGTATCGAAAGCGGCGATCGTCGGCGCCGGCGGCACCGCGCGCGCCGCACGCGTCGCGCTGGAGAACGCCGGCATCGCGGCGACGATCTTCAACCGCACCGCGTCGAAAGGCGACGCGCCGCTGGAAGCGCTTGCCGACTTCGACGGAGACCTCATCATCAATACACTGCCGTCCGGCGTCGACGTCGCCATTCCGCCCGTCCACACGTACATCGAGGCGGCATACGGCGGCACGACGCGCGAGGTCGATGCGCAACGACGCATCGGCGGCCTCGAGCTGCTGCACGCGCAGGCGATCCGGCAGCACGAGCTTTTCATGAAGGTGTTCGATGGACTTTGACGTCATCCCTGTCGTGCGCGAGCTGAGCGCCGACACGCTCACGCCGCTGGTCGCATTCGCCGCGTTGTCGGGCGAACATGCAGAAGCGTTTCTGTTCGAGAGTGTCGAGCGCGGTGAGAACCTCGGCCGCTATTCGTTCATCGGCTTCGAGCCGCGCCGCAACCTCCGTTTTGACGCGACGGTCAGCGATCCGGTGCGCGTGCTGAACGAGGAGCTCGTGCCGCTGCGCGTGCAGGGGGAAGAGGCGCTGCCGCCGTTCTTCGGTGGTGCGGTCGGCTACTTCAGCTATAACGTGGCCGGCTGGTCGGAGCGCATCCCCGACTCGCACGCGAACGACCTCGGCATCCCTGACGCGAAGCTTCTTTTCTTCGACAACGTGGTGGTGTTCGATCACGTGCGCCAGCGGATGTACGTGGTGGCGAATGTCTTCACGAAAGACGGCTCGATCGAAGAGGCGAATCGCCGTCTCGACCGCGCGATCGAACGGCTGCGCCGCGCGTCGGTGGAACCTCTCGCGTTTCCGCCGGACGTCGAGATGCTGCCGTTCCGCTCGACGCATACACGCGAGCAGTACGAGCAGATGGTGCGCGAGGCGAAAGAGGAGATCGCGGCCGGCGAGATTTTCCAGATCGTGCTGTCGCAGCGATGGGAGACGGAGTTCCCGACGCGCGACGCGCTGACGCTGTACCGCACGCTCCGCTCGATCAATCCGTCGCCGTACATGTTTCTGCTGCGCACGACGGAGTGCACGCTGGTCGGCGCGTCACCGGAAATGCTGGTGCGGGTCACTGGCGACGTCGCGGAAACGCGGCCGATCGCCGGCACGCGCCCCCGCGGCGCCACGCACGCGGATGACGTCGCGCACGAGCAGAGTCTGCTCGCGGACCCGAAGGAGAACGCGGAGCATCTGATGCTGGTCGATCTCGGCCGCAATGACCTCGGCCGCGTCTGCGCGAGCGGCACGGTGGTCGTCGACGATTTCAAGCACATCGAGCGCTACAGCCACGTGATGCACATGGTGACGGACGTCCACGGCA
>DASVRB010000718.1:0-7882 GCA_036388835.1 Thermoanaerobaculia bacterium
GCCGGGTTGATCGAAGTGGCTGGAGGCCTCGGCGAAGTTGAGCACGAGGATGAACACCGGAATCGCGAACAGCAGCGGCGCCCACAACGAGAACGTGCCGAGGAGCACGAACGACTCGTGCGGCAGCAGGAACACGCCCGACCCGACGACGGCATTGATGCACATCGCCACCAGACCCCAGAAACCGACGGTGCGAACGAGTTTGTTGGTGTTCCCGGTGGTGGTTTCGGTCGTGTCAGTCATTGCGTTCCTTTACGTGATGCTGCGGCTGTGAACGATGTCCCCCTCGTCATCCTGAGCTTTAGCGAAGGATCTCAGCGGCGACGGCCGAAGCCACAGGGGACGGCCGTCGTATTTGAGATCCTTCGCTGACGCTCAGGATGACGGGGAGTGTGCTCTCTCAATTCTTCATTCTGCGTTCTGCGTTCTACGTTCGTTCATCGCGCCCGCATACCCACGTCCACGAATCGACCGGCCCGGCGTCGCGCCCGTCATCACCCCATCCCGCATGACCGCCACTCCATTCACCACCACGGTGCTGATGCCCTCGGAGTAGTGATGCGGATCTTCGAACGTGGAGAGGTCGCGGACGGCGGCGGGATCGAAGATCACGACGTCGGCTTTGAGCCCGGGGCGCAGCAGACCGCGGTCGAAGATGTGCGCGCGCAGCGCGGCCTGCGAGGTGATTTTGCGGATCGCTTCTTCGAGCGGGAAGAGCTTCTCGTCACGCGAGTAGCGACCGAGGACGCGCGCGAACGTGCCGTACGCGCGCGGATGCACCGCGGTGCCGGCGGCGCGTGCGCTGGCGCTGGGTGAATCTGCGTCGGTGCCGACCGAGATCCACGGCTGCTTCAGCGCGTGGCGCACGTCGTCTTCATTCATCAGGAAGTAGATGACCCGCGGCGAGAGCGTGCCGTGCGAGAAGAGCGTCACGAGCGCTTCTTCCGGCGTCGCGTTCATCGCGCGCGCGATTTCCTCGAGGTACTTCTTTTCGTACTGCTTGTGCGGCTCGTGGAAGACCTGCGAGATGTAGATCCCTTTTTCGCCGCGCCGCGCGACCTGCGTGCGGAACGCCTCCATGATTCTGGCGCGGTCTTCCGGGACCTTGAGGCGCAGTTGGAAATCGTCGAAGCCGCCCTCCATCGCCCAGTCGGGTGCGAGCGTGCTGAGCGCGGTGCCGGACGCCGCGTACGGGTAAACGTTCGCCGAAACATCGAGGCCTTTGTCGCGCTCCGCCGCGATCTTCGCAACGATGCCGGGCATCTTTCCCCAGTTCACGCGCGGCCCGATCTTGAGGTGCCAGATGTTGACGGGAAGACCGCCGTCGCGGCCGATGCGGAACGCTTCGTCGAGCGCGGCGTCGATCTGATCGCCTTCGCTGCGGATGTGCGAAAAGTACATGCCGCCATGTTTCGCGGCGACGCGCGCGAGGCTGATCAGCTCTTCGGTCGATTGATACATCGCCGGCACGTAGACGAGTGAGGTGGAGAGGCCGATCGCGCCGTCGCGCATGGCCTGATCGACGATCGCTTCCATCTGCCGCAGCTCTTCGACGGTGGCGGGACGATTGATGTCGCCGATGATCATCTGCCGCGGATTCGCGCTGCCGACGAGCAGCGCGAAATTGATCGCGGCGCCCTGGCGGTCGAGCTGATCGAGGTAATCGCCTAGGCGCGTCCACTGCTCTTCACCCGCCAGTTGATCGGCGCGCAGCGGACCGGGGGAGTGCCCTTCGCCGGCGATCGCGGTGGTGATGCCCTGCCGCACGTGCGCCTCGAGATGCGGGTCGATGATGGCGTTGTACTGAGCCCAGCTCAGGAGGTCGATGAAGCCGGGCGAGACGATGCGGTTCTGCGCGTCGATGGTCTCTTTCGCTTCGACGTCGGCGAGATCGCCGATCGCGACGATGACGTCGCCGCGGATGCCGATGTCGGCGCGAAACCAGGGTGAGCCGGAGCCGTCGAGAACGCGGCCATTCGTGATCTTCAGATCGAGCATTTCGTTTTTTGTGGGTGGCGCCGTGGCAGGCTTAGTGGAAACGCAATTGGTAAACAGAGTGGTAATGAGAATGGCAACGAGCGTGGTTCGCGTCATTCCATTCCTCGGAAGAGGTCATCCATCGGCTGCCGCGCGCGAATGACTCGGGCCTGTCCGTCTTCGATCAGGATCTCCGGCGGCAGCAGCCGCGCGTTGTAATGCGAGGCCATCGAAAAGCCGTACGCACCGGCGTCGGCAAAGGCGATCAGATCGCCCACGCTGGTGCGGTCCATCGCGCGCGTGGCGGCCTGTCCGTTCGCGCGGGTGAAGATGTCGCTCGACTCGCAGAGGTTGCCCGCAACGACCACCTCTTCACGATCGGCGGTCGCGTCCCACGATTCGCGCAGCGAGCCGGTGGAGCCGCGCGACGCGTTGAGGATGTGGTGATACGCGCCGTATTTGGTCGGACGGACGAGATGATTGAAGCCGGTGTCGACGCCAATCCATTCGACGCCGGCGCTGATCCGTTTGGTGGTGACGCGCGCGAGCAGCGTCCCCGACTGCGCGACGATGTAGCGGCCCGGCTCGACGATGGCCGTGATGTCGCGCGCCCGCAGCATCGAGCCGGCGATGTGCGCGAGCTGCGCGCCGTACTCCTCGAGCGGAAACTCTTCCTCGCCCGGTTTGTACGGCGTGGAAATGCCGCCGCCGAAATTCATCCACTGAAGATTGCGGAACGAAGGCGCGAGCTCGAGCAGGCAGCGCGCCGCCTCGAGCAGCGGAGCAGGGGAGTCGACGCCCGAACCGATGTGCGAGTGGATCCCGATCAGCAGCCGCCCCGCATCTTCGACGAGCATGCGCGCACTATCGACCTCGGCCAGGTCGATGCCGAATTTCACGCTGTCGCCGGCCGTGATGACGTCTGCGTGATGCCCCGCGCCGACGGCCGGATTGATCCGCAATGCGATCGGATTCGACAGCTCGAGGCTGAGGCAGCGATCGATCTCCGCCATCGAGTTGACGTTCAGCACGATGCGCGAATCGGGAATCGCGCGCAGGTCTTCGTCCGAGACGTTCGAGCAGGTGAACCAGATGTTCTCCGGCGCGAATCCCGCGCGCATCGCCAGATGAATCTCGCCCGGCGAAACCGCGTCGCAGCCGAAGCCTTCATCGCGAACCATGCGCAGAATCGTCAGGTTCCCGTTCGCCTTCATCGCGTAAAACGGCCGGAACGGAAGCGCCTCGAACGCACGCCGGATCCTCGCCGCCTGCCGCCGGATCACCGCCGCGTCGTAGACATACAAAGGGGTGCCGAAACGCTCGGCCAGCTCGGTTGCGGAGAGGCTGTTGATGTACAGCGAACCGTTGATGTACTCCATGAGCGGGCGCAGTGTAGAACGAGTTGCTGGCCGCTGGTTGCTAGTTACTTGTGACGTGCGCTCGCGCGGAGCATTTGGCTTTGGGCGTTGGGCTCGAACGCCGTCCTGCCCAAAGCGCGGCGCAGAACGACGCGTCACAAGCAACCAGCAACCAGCAACCAATTACAATCGCCCCCCATGCAGCAATACCTCTCCCTCGTCCAGACCGTGCTCGAGCGCGGGACGCGCAAGACCGATCGCACCGGCACCGGGACGCTCAGCATCTTCGGCCATCAGCTCCGCTTCGATCTCGCGCACGGCTTTCCGCTCGTCACGACGAAGAAGCTGCATCTGCGGTCGATCGTGTACGAGCTGCTCTGGTTTCTCGCGGGCGATACGAACATCCGTTTTCTCAACGAAAACAAGGTCACGATCTGGGACGAGTGGGCGGATGCGAACGGCGAGCTCGGGCCGGTGTACGGCCATCAGTGGCGCTCCTGGCCGACTGCCGACGGGCGGCACATCGATCAGATCTCGAACGTCATCGCCGAGATCCGCCGCAATCCCGATTCGCGCCGTCTGCTGGTCAGCGCGTGGAACGTGGGGGAGCTCGACAAGATGGCGCTGCAGCCGTGTCACGCGCTCTTTCAGTTCTACGTCGCCGACGGGAAGCTCTCCTGTCAGATGTACCAGCGCAGCGCCGATATTTTCCTCGGCGTGCCGTTCAACATCGCCTCGTACGCGCTGCTGACGATGATGGTCGCGCAGGTCTGCGATCTCCGGCCCGGCGAGTTCGTGCACACGCTCGGCGACGCGCATCTCTACCTCAATCATCTCGAGCAGGCGCGCGAGCAGCTCACGCGCGCGCCGCGGCCGTTGCCGTCGATGAAACTCAACCCCGAGGTGCGGTCGATCTTCGACTTCAAATACAGCGACTTCACGCTCGAGAACTACGACCCGCATCCCGGCATCAAAGCGCCGATCGCCGTATGAGCGCGAGCACGATGATGAAAGTCTCGATCATCGCGGCCGTCTCGACGAACGGTGTCATCGGGCGCGACAACCAGGTGCCGTGGTGCCAGCGCACGGACCTCAAGCGCTATCGCTCGCTGACCATGGGCCATCACCTCATCACCGGCCGCAAGACCTACGAGTCTGTCGGCAAGCCGCTGCCGGGACGCAAGACAGTCGTGATCACGCGCGACGTCAACTACCGCGCCGAGGGAGTGATCGTCGTGCACACACTCGACGAAGCATTGCGCGTGGCAGAAGCCGCCGGCGAGACCGAAGCCTTCATCAATGGCGGCGCCGAGATCTACGCCCAGTCACTGCAGCGCGCCGATCGCATGCACCTCACGCGCATCCACGCCGAGGTCGAGGGAGACACCTACTTTCCCGACTTTGACGACGCCGCCGAATGGCAGCTCACCGACTCCGAGCACTTTGAAGCCGACGAAAAAAACGACCACCCATATTCGTTCCTCACGTACGACCGCGTGCGGCCGGCGGGGCATCCGATTCCGGATGAGGGGTAGTTGCTCATTGTTGCTGGTTAGTAGTTGTTAGTTGCTGGTTGCTGGTTGCTCGTGCGGCAGCGCCTGCCGTCCAGGTAACGAATCACAAATAACCAGCAACCAGTAACCAGTAACCAGTAACCAATAACCAGCAACAACTTCACCGCGCACCCATGTACCTCCGCCTCCTCCGCGAGAACCGCGATTTCCGCCTGCTGTACTTTGCGACGCTGATCTCGCTCGGTGGTGATTGGTTTCTCACCGTCGCGCTGCTCGATCTGGTGTTGCAGCTCACCGGGTCGGCCACGCTCGTGTCGCTGATGCTGCTGTTTCAGACCCTGCCGGTGTTTCTCTTCACGCCGCATGCGGGGCATCTGATCGACCGCGTCGATCGGCGCAAGTTGATGATCGGGGTCGACCTGCTGCGCATCGTCGCCTGTCTGCTGCCGTTGCTCGCGCGCACGCCCGAGATGCTGCCGTTCGCGTATGCCGGCGTGTTCCTGATCGCGGTCGGTTCCGCCTACTTCGAACCGGCCTCGCAGGCGGCGCTGCCGAACATCGTCAGGAGTGAAGACCTCGCCGCCGCGAACGTGCTCATGGGCTCGACGTGGGGGACCATGCTCACCGCCGGCGCGGCCATCGGCGGCGCGGTGACGACGTTGTTCGGACGCGATACGTCGTTCGTCGTCGACGCGATCAGCTTCGCCGTTTCGGCGCTGCTGCTCCGCAGCATGCGCGTGCCGTTCTCCGAATCGCGCGACGCGACCGCGCACGTGGTGCCGCCGTTTTTCGAATCGCTGCGCGAGACGTTCCGCTTCGCCCGCGCACACCCGCGCATCCTCGGCCTGCTCACGGTCAAATCGGGCTACGGCCTCGGCGCGGGCGTCGTGGCGATGCTCGGCGTGTTCGGGAGGGAAGTGTTCCTCGCCGGCGCCTGGGGCATCGGCCTCCTCTTCGCCGCGCGCGGCCTCGGCGCGCTCTTCGGCCCGTTCCTGCTCCGCGCCGCCATCCGCACCGACGACGCCCGCTATCGCGCCATCGCGTTCTGCGTCCTCGCATTCGGCGTCGGCTACGCGGCGCTCGCGATCTCGACCACGCTCCCGGCCGGGTTCGCCGCCATCCTGTTCGCGCACCTCGGCGGCGGCGCGGCCTGGCAGATCTCGACATACGGCCTGCAGCGCGAGACGCCCGACCACATTCGCGGCCGCATCTTCTCCGTCGACTACGGCCTGGTCACGCTGACGATGGCGATTTCCGGCCTCATTGCCGGCATCGCGGCCGACCGTTTCGGCGCCACCACCGGCACGCTCGCCGTCGCCTCGGTTTGCCTCGTGTTCGGCGTCGTCTGGGCGCTCTCGACATGGCGCTTGTGGCGGTGAGGTGACGTACGTCCGCGTACGAGGCAATTCGGGAATTCAGGAAGTCGGGCTCTGTTGGGTGGAGCTTCAAATAACTACTCTCAGGGGCCTTGTTTGACCTTTTGCCGCGCCGCAGTCCTCGTTGTGGCCGCATCGTTGTTCGCCACGGCGGCGTTCGCTGCCGACGTCCCGCTCCAGCTCACCATCAACGACGGCTCGATCGCCGTCAGTAACGCGACGCCCGGCGGCCAGGTCGTGCTGTTCGCCGCCGGCCTCGACGGCAGTAACGGTGTCCTGACCCAACGCCGCCTCGGGCACTCCGTCGCTGCCGACGCGATCGGCTCGCTCGCGTACAAACCGAAGCGCGCGATGCCGTACCGCACGATCTTCGCAGCGGTCGACGTGGAGACCGGGCGGCTGGCTCTCGCCAGCGGAACTGATTACGAGCTTCAGGTGCGCCCGTTTCCGACCGAGAACCTCAAAAGAGAATCCGACGGCATCAGCGGGATGGCCGGCACTGAGATCCCCCGCGCCGAGCTGCTGGTCGTTCGTCCCAAGGGTGGCGCGTGGCGCCTCATCGCCAGTGAAGGGGCGTCCGGCGACGACGACAAACAGCACGACGGCAAACTGGCCCTCGATTTCTCGACCGCGACATCGCTGGTCGGCGAGGTCGCGGCGCCGGCCCGTCTGAAGAATAAGGATGTGGTGGTGTTGATCGATTCGGCGCGCCTGGAAGTATTTACGACGGAGATCGTCCAGTGACCGGCCGCCTCGCAATCGCCACGCTCGTCGCACTCCTCCTGACCGGCATCGCCGCGGCCGAAAAGCCGGCGCAGATCGAGCTCGGTTTCAAGCCGGACAAGGTCTATTCGTTCGGCTCGCTCGACAATGTGAATCTCTTCAACGGGAACCTGATCTTCACCATCCCGCTGGGGATGCAGTACCCGGTCAGCAGCAATTTTTCTTATGGCCTGACACTGGTCTACAACAGCAAAGCGTGGGATTACTTTTACGTCGAATCGATCGCCGATCCGAACGATCGCCGCGCCTGGGCGAAGCCGAACGTCCGCTCCAATGCCGGTATGGGCTGGCGCGTTTCCCTCGGCCGCCTGATCCCGCCGGCGTCTTTCACCTCGACGCGCGGCTACAGTGAGGTCGATTCGGATTACTGGACGTACGAAGGGCCCGGAGGGGAGGAGCATTCGCTCGCTCTGCGCGGCTCGACGGCAACGGTCAGTCTCTCGACCGACGCCGGCCGCGAGGCGCTCGACGACGCCAGCCTGCGCATGGTCGTCGTCAGCTCGACCTCGCGCCAGATTCAGTTTCCGAACGGCGACGTGCACACGTTCACGTACGAGCGCAATTCGTGGCGCCTGACGAAAATGGTCGACGCATTCAACAATTACGTGAACGTCGTCTACACCTACGACGGCACCACGGATCGCACCACCGCCTGGACGCTCACCGACATTCACGGCCGCGTCCATACCGTTTCGTTCGTCAATTCCGCGTACATGGCCGAGACCATCGACCGCGGACAGATCGTCAGCTCGATCACCACCCGCGGCATCGGCGCCACGACCACGAACGTCACCTATACCTTCAATTACAACAGCGCTGCCTCGGTTGCATACGGCTGCGAGCACAGCATCCCGTCGAATTCGACCGATTTTTC
>DASVRB010000719.1:0-2884 GCA_036388835.1 Thermoanaerobaculia bacterium
AAAAGCGGCGACTGGCGTCGCCGCACTCCAAAGTGAGCAGCATGATCAGCAGGACCGTGATCGCATCGCACAACGCCAGCGCGTACTTGATGGCCCGCACGCGCGATGGCTCGCACAGCGTCACGCCGGCGATGAAGAACGGCAATCCGGGCGCGCGGAAGAATGGCAGGTTGCCGCGCTCGGGATACTCGTGCGCGGTGCAGATGCTCCGGGCGGTGTTGACGTAATCGAGCGCGTCGCCGAAGGCCATCCGCTCCGCGCCGGTGAGCTCGATCGCGGCGATCCGCACCGCCAGCGCGAGGATGAAAACAGCAATTCTCATCGGATATGATGGCGGGCCCGGACCAACCCTCTCGACCCCTCAGATAAGGAGCAATACGTGGCCAGTTTCCCCGGCGTTGACTACATGGATATCGACTCGCTCTTCACAGAAGAAGAGCTGATGGTAAGGCAGACCGTTCGCGACTTCGTGGACGAAGAAGTGCTGCCGATCATCGAAGAAGCGAACCGCGAAGAGAAGTTCCCGCATCACCTCATCCCGAAGATGGCGGAGATGGGTCTGTTCGGCGCGACGATCAAGGAGTACGACCTCCCCGGCCTCAACAACGTCGCCTACGGTCTGATCATGCAGGAGCTGGAGCGCGGCGACTCGGGCCTCCGCTCGTTCGCCTCGGTGCAGTCGGGTCTGGTGATGTATCCGATCTACACCTACGGCTCGAAAGAGCAGCGCGACTACTGGATCCCGAAGCTCGCGGCCGGCGAGAAAATCGGCTGCTTCGGGCTCACCGAGCCCGACTTCGGCTCGAATCCCGGCGGCATGCGCACGTACGCGCGCCGCGACGGCGATTCGTGGGTGCTGAACGGCGCGAAAGCGTGGATCACGAACGGCTCGATCGCCGACGTGGCGGTGGTCTGGGCAAAAGCGGAAGGAACGATCCGCGGCTTCCTCGTCGAGAAAGACACGCCCGGGTTTTCGACCGCGTACCACATGGGCAAGTTCTCGCTGCGTGCGTCGGTGACCTCGCAGCTCTTCTTCTCCGACTGCCGCATTCCGCTCGAAAACGTGCTGCCGGAAACGAATGGCCTCAAATATCCGCTCGGCTGCCTCACGCAGGCGCGCTACGGCATCGGCTGGGGCGTCCTCGGCGCGGCGATGGGTGTCTACAACACCGCGCTCGAGTACACGAAGTCGCGCATCCAGTTCGGCGGCGCGCCGATCGCGTCGCATCAGCTCGTGCAGAACAAGCTCGCCTGGATGATCACCGAGATCACCAAAGGGCAGCTCCTCGCCGTGCAGGCGGGCCGGATGAAAGATCAGGGAAAACTCAAGCCGCACCATGTGTCGATGTTGAAGATGAACAACACCAACATCGCCCTCGAAGCGGCGCGCGTCGCACGCGACATGCTCGGCGCGAACGGCGTTTCGGACGAGTACCCGGTCATCCGCCACATGATGAACCTCGAATCGGTGAAGACGTACGAGGGGACGCACGACATCCACAACCTCATCATCGGCCACACCGTCACCGGCATCGCTGCCTACAACCCGCCGATGTCGAACAAGCAGGAACAGGAACTGACCGCCGCCGCCGAAGCCGAGGCGATGGCCAAGAAGTAGGCGCTTCAGCGAGGCGCTTAGGCGCGGAGGCGCAAGAGGCGCTTGGGTGATGTCTCGCTGCGAGGCACCCAAGCGCCTAAGCGCCTAAGCGCCTCGAGCGCCCCGCACGTGAGCGCGTCAGCGCCACAGTTCCTGCTAGAGTGTGCGGCAAATTCCGGAGAGAACGGAGCATCATGGAATCGAGTCTCGAAGTCGGATTTCTGCGTGCAGCGGAGAAGGCGGCAATCGCCTCCGCCCGCACCATGGGTTACGGGAAACGCAAATACTCCGACCAGGTCGCCGTGGAGGCGATGCGTGAGGAGCTGAACAAACTGAAGATGCGCGGCGCCATCGTCATCGGCGAGGGTGAGCGCGACAAGGCGCCGATGCTGTACGTCGGCGAGCCGCTCGGCCGCGGATGGACCGAGGGCGAGATCTATCCGGAAGTCGACATCGCGGTCGACCCGCTCGAGGGGACGAACCTCTGCGCGACCGGTTCCGCGAACTCGATCGCCACGATCGCCGCGTCGGAAAAAGGGGGCCTCCTCAACGCGCCCGACATTTACATGGACAAGATCGTGGTCGGCCCCACCGCTGCCGATCGCGTGAGCCTGAACAAGTCGGTCGAAGAGAACCTCAACGAGCTCGCTGAAGCATTTCAGCGCGACGTCGATGAGCTCACGATCATCGTGCTCGACCGCGAGCGCCATCAGGACCTCATCGCGCAGATCCGCGAAGCGGGCGCGCGCATCAAACTGATCACCGACGGCGACCTCTCCGGCGGCATCTCGGCCGCGGTCCGCGGCACCGGCGTGCACGCGGCGATGGGGATCGGCGGCGCTCCGGAAGGCGTGCTCACCGCCGCCGCGATGCGCTGCCTCGGCGGCCGGATGCAGGGGAAGCTCAAGCCTCTGGAGAAATGGCAGGAGGATCGCCTCCGCTCGATGGGCTTCAAAGACGACGACAAGATCTACGACACCGCGGAGCTCGCGTCCGGCAACGACATCATCTTCTGCGCGAGCGGCGTCACCGACGGCGATCTCCTGCGCGGCGTCCGCTTCTTCGGCGGCGGCATCCGCGTCTCGTCGCTCTTCATGTCGCTCAAGAGCGGCGTGATCCGCTTCGTCGACACGATCTACCGCGAAGAAGGCAGCAAGCTCGCGGTCTCGTTCACGTGATCTGACGCAACGTTGCTTATCTGAAACGGCGGGCGAAAGCCCGCCGTTTTTTTTGTTCACGCGAAACACAGTGGAGCGGCGGGCTTTAGCCCGCCGAAATGACGCGACA
>DASVRB010000720.1:0-4158 GCA_036388835.1 Thermoanaerobaculia bacterium
GGCGATGACGATGCACGCCAGTCGCTGGTCGTACCAGGGCACGCGCTGAAAAAGAATCCAGCCGAAGATCGACGTCGCCGCGAGCGCTCCGTAATACGCGAGCAGCGTCCGCCGCCGCAGCACGAGCAGCGGCGCGAGCAGCAGTGCAATGGCGGCCGCAACGATCACTCGAATCCTTCGACCTGCAGCGTCGCGCCTGCCGGCAATGTCTCCGCGCCGGTCACGCGAATGCTGCGCACTCCGCGCGGCAGCGCGATGCGGCCGGCGCCGTCCACCCACGCGTTGTAGCCGAAACCGCGGATTCTTCCGGCCGGATCGCGCGGCGTGGGATTGCGCGAGCCGTACGCCTGCTCGCGCCGCATCGCACCCCAGTCGGCCGCATCGCCGATGCGCAGGTCGATCGGCTCGTGACCCGCGGCGTCGATGCGCCCGAGGACCGCGCCGCGGCGGAGATGCGCAACGTTGGCGCCGGAGACGATCAGCGAAGCGGCGTGCTCCGGCACGTCGAGGTCCAGCGATTCGCGCGGCGCGAGCGCGACCGCCACCTGATGCCGTGGCACATCCAGCGAGGCGCGTTTCAGAAAGTAGCCGGGCGCACGCGCCACCACGCCGCTCCAGGCGAAAAAGAGCAGCACGAACGCGAGCAGCATCGCCGAGGGCCAGACCAATTCGAAACGCGGCATCCCGAACGCGCGCGCCGCGATCGCGACGATCAGCACGAGCAGAGGGATCGCGAGCGTCCGCAGCGGAACCGCCGGTGTGAACAGCGCCGTCAGCACCGTGACCGCGATCGCGAACGGCGTCCGCTTCAGCACGAACACGATCGCCGCGCACGCGCCGAGGATGAACAGCTCGCGGCCGATTTGCACGTCGGCGAACGGGATCCAGCGGAGAATCACGATTGCCGACAGCGTCATGCCGAGGGTCGACCAGGAGCGGCGCCGCTGCCGCGTGATGAATGAGGTGTGTGCCGCGTCATCACTCTCTTGCCGATGCGCCAGCGCGATCGCGAACGACGCTGCCATCACCGCGCCGTATGCGAGCAGCCGCACGCGATCGTCCGGCTCGATGATCGAGACGCCGACCAGCAGCGGCACGCCGAGCAGCAGCGCTGGATACGACACGGCCGCGCAGAACGTCACCGCGACTGCGAGCAGCGGCAGCGCGCGATCGATCGGCGTCGCGTGATGCACGGCCAGATGGCAGGCGTACGCCGAGATCGCGGCGCTCAGGATCCAGCGAAACTGATTCACGAACCGACCGTGACCCTCGCGGCGGGATCGCGGACGAACTCCGCGTCGAACCCGTCGAGAGTCTCGGGCGTGATGGTAGCGCGATAGATCAGCCGCGCATCGCCCTTCAGCCGCACCGACTCGGGGTAGCCGTCGCGAAGCTCGAACGACACCTCGAGCGTGATGCCGCTGCGCGTCAGCACCGACACCGGCGACTGCACCTTGCCGAACAGCGCGCTTGTGACCGCGGAGGCGACAACGCCCGAGCCGCAGGAGAGCGTTTCGCCTTCCACGCCGCGCTCGTACGTCCGCACCTCGATCGCGTTCCAGTCGCGCACGGAGACGAAGTTCACGTTCGCGCCGCCGTCCGGCTGCAGCTCGGGATGCGTGCGAATCGCGCGGCCGAGCGGGACGATGTCCTGCGACCAGATCGAGTCGCGCAGGAAGACGACGTAATGCGGGACGCCGACGAGGAGCGAGCTTCCGTGGATGACCTGCTTCCCGACCGTGACCGGCCGCTCGCGGCGGAAGGCCTGCGGAGCCGGGAGCGAGAGCGTGACCAGTCCGCCGTCGCTGATGTCGCCGCCGACGATGCCGGCGTCGGTCTCGATGGTCATCTTCCGTCCGGCGATCACGTTCTGAAACGCGAACCGGGCGGCGCAGCGGGTGCCGTTCGCGCAGAACGCGGCCAATGAGCCATCGGAGTTGTAGTAGCGCATCCGGAAGGTGGCGCGGGCGGAGCTCTCGATGAGGATCAGTCCGTCGGCGCCGACGGAGAGCGCGCGGGTACAGATGCGTCGGGTGAGGTCACTCGCGTCGCCGATTTTGGCGGCGCGATTGTCGATCACCACGAAGTCGTTTCCGCCTCCGGCCATCTTAGAAAAGGCGAGCGGATCTTGTTTTCCTGATTGCACTTGCCGGGCGCCGTTCATCGGAATTTTCCCTCGGGGCGAAGGTTTCCCTCGGGCGGTCCTGCATTCTCGCATGGAGCGCGTCCGACGCCTCGCAGAGGGCGTAACGTGCGGCGGACCAGAATCGTCCAAGCACCGAGTCGCAACGCCCCGGCAGCGGAAGCTCGCAAGAGACCACCGCGCGCGGCCTCGCGACTCTCGAGATTCTCAGACTCTTCGGAGGCCCGTTTGAACCGTACTCTCGCAATCGTTGCCGGACTCGCGGCGCTCGCCGCACTGCCGGCGGCCGCACAAAGAAAACCAGCCGCCCAGCCCGAACCGCCGCGCCTCGTCGAGAACATCGACGTCCGGGTCATCAACGTCGACGTGATCGTCACCGACCGCCGCGGCAACTTCGTCCCGGGACTCAGCAAAGACGACTTTGAGATCCTCGAGAACGGCGTCCCAAAAACCATCACCAACTTCTACGAGGTCGAGGGCAACCGCGCCAAGAGCCTCACGGCCGGCGAAGTCGGCGGGCAGATCAGCGCACCGGCGAAAGAGGAAGAGGTGCCGGAGGAGATCAAGCGCCGCATCATTTTCTACGTCGACAACCTCTCGCTGGCGCCGTTCAACCGCAACCGCGTCTTCACCGAGATGAAGACGTTCCTCAAGTCGGCCATGCGTCCGGGCGACGAGGCGATGGTCGCGACCTACAACCGCAGCATGAAGGTGCGCGTACCGTTCACGCGCGATCAGGCGCAGATCGAGTCGATCCTCGATTCGCTGGCGAAAGAGTCGGGCCTCGGCGTCGCAAACCGCAGCGAAATGAAGACGACCCAGGACCGCATCCGCGACGCGCGGTCGTACGACGACGCGCTCGCCACCGCGCGCACCTACGCCTCCTCCGTCGAGCACGATCTGCGTCAGGGTGTGGCTTCGCTCAACGCGCTGATGTCGACGCTCGCCGGCGTCGACGGCAAGAAGATCCTCGTCCTCACCAGTGAAGGCTTCCCGATGCAGCCGGGCCGCGACATGTTCGCGTTCATCGAAGAGATCGGCCGCGAAAAAGGGTGGGTGCACACCGGCGCCACGACCATCGAAGGGATGACGTACAACGGCAGCCAGTTGATCCAGTCGGTCGCCAAGACCGCGAACGCGAACGACATCACGCTCTACACCGTTCACGCCGCCGGGCTGCAGGGCAACAACGAGATGTCGGCCGAGAACGCGCGCCCGACCTCGGCGCTGGTGTCGCACGCCGCGATGTCCAACACCACCGAGTCGATGCAGCTCATGGCGCAGATGACCGGCGGCCTCGCCTCGGTGAACTCGAACAACTTCGGGGCGGCCTTCCAGCGAATCCAGAAAGACCTCGAGTCGTACTACTCGCTCGGCTACCGCGCCGGCACCGAGCGCGTCGACCGCCAGCGCTACCTGCAGGTTCGGACGAAGAACCGCGACCTGCGCGTGCGCAACCGCCAGACGTTCGTCGAGAAATCGATGTACGCCGAGATGACGGACCGCGTCGTGGCCAGCCTCCTCTATCGGGTCAAGGAAAACGACCTCGGCATCCTCGCGCGCGTCGGGCAGCCGGAGCCGGTCGAAGATCGCCTTTTCCGCGTCTCCGTCGACATCCAGATCCCGATGTCGTCGCTCACGTTCCTGCCGCAGGGTGAGACCGAGCACGCCGGCGGCTTTGATGTCTACGTGGTCGTCGCGAACAAGGACAACGACATGTCCGACGTCGCCCGTAAATCGCACCAGGTGCGCGTCCCCACCGCCGACATGGCGAAGATCGGCAGCAAGTTCTACACGTACACGATGGACCTGCTGGTCGAGCGCGGCCTCAACAAGATCTCGCTCGGCGTGGTCGACCAGATCTCGAACACGAGCGGCTTCGCGCGCGAGCAGATCATCGCCCAGAACCGTTGAACGACAGGGCCGCGTTGCGGCTCTGTCGTTGTTGTCGGTTGTCGGTTGTCAGTTGTCTGCGCCGCATCGCCTGGGCCACACTCCGATGCGAATGTCGCCCA
>DASVRB010000721.1:0-2662 GCA_036388835.1 Thermoanaerobaculia bacterium
CCCCCCGCCGCTCCACAGGATGACGAAGGGTCGGCGCTCGCTTAGACTGCGCGCCATGTCAATTCTCAAGGTGGCCCGCCTCGGGCATCCGGTGCTGCGCGAAAAGGCGTCCGACGTCGAAGTGAAGGACATCAAGGCCGGCAAGTTCCGCACGCTCATCGAAGACATGGTGGAGACGATGCACGCGTACGAAGGGGTCGGTCTCGCCGGCCCGCAGGTGCACGTCGGACTGCGCGTGTTCGTGTTCGAAGTGCAGGAGCGCGTGGCCAAGCGCCGCGGCGTGAAGCAGGTCGGCGTCGGCGCGATTTTCAACGCGACGTACGAGGGGATCGGCACCGAGAAAATCACCGACTGGGAAGGCTGCCTCAGCGTCCCGTTCCTCGGCGGCGAGACGCCGCGTTTCAAGCGCGTCCGCCTGCGCGGTTTCGATCACGACGGCGATCCGATCGAGCTGGAGATGGAAGACTTCACCGCGCGGATTTTTCAGCACGAGGTCGATCACACCGACGGTCACGTCTATCTCGACCGGATGCCCGACCTCCGCACGCTCGGCTACACCATCGTGCTATGAAAAAACTCCTCCTCTGCCTCGCGCTCGCGCTGCCGCTCGCGGCCGCACCGTCGATCGACGATTTGAAATGGCTCAGCGGTCACTGGACCGGCACCATCGACGGCGTGCAGATGGAGGAGATCTGGTCCGAGCCCGCGGGCGGAATCATGATCGGCATGCACCGTGACGTGCGGCCGAATCGCTCGACGTTCTTCGAGTTCTTCCGCATCGCCGAAACGAAGGACGCCATCGTCTACTACGCGCAGCCGGCCGGCCGCCCTCCGACACCATTCAAGCTGACGGAGTCGAGCAAAGAGCGGGTCGTGTTCGCGAATCCGGAAAACGACTTCCCGAAACGGATCATCTACGTCCTGCACAAACGGGAGCTCTGCGCGCGCATCGAAGGCGACGGCAACGCTGCCGAGCAGTGGTGCTGGTCGCGGCGATCAGCGAACTGACCGCCGCCTCTCCCGCACCAGCGCTCCCGGTCCCGCGGGCGCCGACGGTCCGCCCGCATTGAACGCGCGCACGCGCACCTCGGCGGGATCGGTCGCATAGACCGTCACCCGCCGTGCGTCGTCGGCATCGAGCCGCGCGACCAGGTACCACTGCCCGTCGATCAGGTGTTCGACGACGTACGCTTCCGCGCCGCTGGCCGGCGGCTCCCACGTCAACTCGAAGGTGTACCCGTTCACCCGGCGGAGGTGCACGTTCTGCGGCGGAGCGGGAGGCGCCGGCAACGGCGTGAAGTCGCGTTCGCGGTAGACCACCGCGCGCATCCCGTCTTCGGCGGTCCCTTCCTGAACGCCGATCAACGCGTCGCCGGCGAAGAGCGGCACGATGCTCGGCTGCGCGGCGACGATTGGTGCGAGTGTCTGCGTTCCGCGCGCCGCGGCGACGTCGTTCGCAGCACGATTCAACCTGCGCACGGCGAGGTACCAGTTCGATCCGGCGTAGCGAAGCGCGACCACGTAGTTGGTCCCGTCCCACGTCACATCGCTCTCCGCGGGCCAGTCGAAGAGCGTGCGATCGATGACGACGCGCAGGCGAGTGCCGCGTGCGTCGAGCACGAACGCGCGCGTGCCGGCGAGCAGAAGAAAGTTCGTCCCGCTGCTCGCGACCGAAGTCCGCACCTGCTCCTCGACATCGAGCTCGAGCGACGTGATGAGAGAGCCGTTGCTCGCCAGGAGCGCAGCCATCACCTCGACTTCCGGTCCCTCACAAGGCGGCATCATGCACGGCGGAAGGTCAGCGACCGTGGAGCCAAGCAAGACATGCTCGCCGTCGAACGCGAGCGACGGCGTCAGGAACGAACGCTCCCACCCCTCGCGCGCCGGCGCGTGCAGCGTGAGCGTGCGCGGCGTCGATGCAATACCGGCGGCCGATACGCTGGCGCGATGCAGCGTCGGCCCGTCACCCCAGATGATCAGCCAGCGATCACCCGCCCAGATCACGCTCGCCGGCACTTCCTTCCCCTCGGTGGTCAATGTGTTGACCAGGACGATTGGATTCACATCGATCGGCGCACCATGCGCGGCGATGCGCATCGCCAGCAGTGATGATCCGCTGCGAAATACGGCGAGATACTGCGTGCCGCTCCACGCGAGACCATCCTCCGCGAAGTAGCCGTTCGCGATGTTGTAAACGGCGGTCGCGTTGCCCTCGGCGTCGACATGCGCGACGCGCACGGTGGCGTGGTCGCCCGCGATCTCCGTCCAGCCGGCCACCGCGTCACCGCCGCCGCTCGCGAGCACCGGCTGCGTCTGACGCGAGTAGTTGAAGGCGACCACCTCCGGCGCCCGCGCTTCTCCAGCGGCATTCACGGCGATGGTCGAATTGCGGAGCGGGAGAGTGCGCGGCTGAAACGCGATCAGCAGCGTCTCGCCGTTGGAAGCCGCATCAGCCGGATACACGGCCGGCAGTGAAGGTGGTTCAGGCGTTCCGACAGGCTCTCCCGAAGCGCCGAGACGGATGACGCCGGTCTTGATGTCGGTGTTCGTGTGTCGGCCGTACGCCACGACGTACCCCGAACCGGTGTACATCACCTCGAGCGGAATCTGCATCGCATTCGGCGCCGTCAAGATCACGCGAGGCGTGCTGACGGATCCATCG
>DASVRB010000722.1:0-1557 GCA_036388835.1 Thermoanaerobaculia bacterium
GCGCCGCGGCCCGGCATCCCCACCGCGCTGGCGGCGGGAAGATCGACGTCGTGGTGATAGCCCGCGGCGACGAACGCGTCGTGACGGCCGGCGCAGAACAACTGATAGCGCTCCCGATCGCGATCGAACGCGTTGATGCTGCCGACGTAGTTCCACATCCGCACAAAGTACGGAAAGCCCGCCTCGCGCACTTCCCGAATCACGCGTGCGTAGAGCTCGCGCGAGACCTCCTCGAGCGGCCGCGACGCGTCGGCCACGACACTCCCGAACAGCAGCTCATCGGACGACTCCCATCTCTCGACAGGAGGAGCGCCGCCGAGCGGACGCAGCGGCACCGAGAGCGCGCCGGGGCGCTGCTCGCCGAACCAGATCTCGTGCTCAACGATGGAAGAAGATAGTGACATTGAAGATCGCATCGACCGGACGCCCGTGCAACGTAGCCGGCTCGAGCTTCCATTTCGCTCCGGCCGTGCCAGGGAGGGCCAGCTTACAATGCCGGCTCATCCGCGAGCGCGAGGAGCGACCCATGAGAACCGTCATCCGCAACGGCCGCATCGTCACTGCCGTCGACGATTACGAAGCCGACATCCTCATTGAAAACGGCGTCATTTCGATGATCGCCAGGACCATCGACATCGAAGCCGATCGCGTCATCGACGCGAAGGGGCGGCTGGTCATCCCGGGCGGCATCGACCCGCACACGCACATGGAGTTGCCGTTCGGCGGCACGTTCGCGTCCGACGATTTCGAGACCGGCACCATCGCCGCGGCGCACGGCGGCACGACCACCATCATCGACTTTGCCGTGCAGTCGAAAGGGCAGTCGCTCAACGCGGCGCTCGACACCTGGTTCGCCAAGGCAGAAGGGAAGACGGCGATCGATTACGGCTTCCATCTCATCTGCACCGACCTCCCCGATTCGCGCCTCCCGGAGATGCGCGGGCTGATCGATCAGGGTGTCTCGAGCTTCAAACTGTTCATGGCCTATCCCGGCGTCTTCCTCGTCGACGACGCGACGATCTTCAAGGCGATGACCATGGCCGGCGAGCATGGAGGCCTCATCTGCATGCACGCGGAAAACGGCGTGGTCATCGATGCGATCGTGCAGCGCGCGCTCGCCCTCGGCATGACGGCGCCGAAGTACCACGCGCTGACGCGGCCGACCAAAGCGGAAGCGGAAGGGGTGCATCGCGCCATCGCCATCGCCGACATGGCCCACGCGCCGGTCTACATCGTCCACCTCAGCTCGAGCGACGCACTCGATGAAGTGACCCGCGCGCGCGACGCCGGCATCAACGCCTACGCGGAGACCTGCCCGCAATATCTCTTCCTCGATTACAACGTCTACGAGCAGCCCGGTTTCGAAGGCGCAAAGTGGGTGATGACGCCGCCGATCCGCGAGCAGTGGAACCAGGAAAAGCTCTGGCGCGGCCTCAAGTTCAACGACCTGCAGGTCGTCTCGACCGATCACTGCCCGTTCTGCTTCAAAGAGCAGAAGGAGCTCGGACGCAACGATTTCTCCAAGATTCCGAACGGCGGCCCCGGCGTCGAGCATCG
>DASVRB010000723.1:0-8597 GCA_036388835.1 Thermoanaerobaculia bacterium
CCCCCGCACTCCAAACTATTTGTATCCGGCGATCAAACGTTCCGCGGCCTTGTCGTAACCGAAGGCCAGCGAGCGCGCGTACACGTCCGTCGGATTCGCGAGCGCCTCGCTAGCGATCAGCGCCAGCGCCTCGGGCGTTGCGGATGAGGCGACGCGGTCGCGGCCGATCAGCGCGGAAACGCCTTCCACCGGATACGAGGCGACCGGAATGCCGCAGGCCATTGCTTCGAGCACGGCGCGGTGGCCCTCGTCGGAGCCGCGGGCTGTGAAGAGGAGCAGGTTTGCGGCGCGGTAATGCTCCGCGAGATCGTCCTCGTGATAGCCGGCCCAGATCAGATCGTTCGTGATGCCGAGGCGGGAGGCGTGCGCTTCGAGCGCCGGGCGGTGCTCGCCGTGGCCGATGATCATCATTCGCACGTCACTGCGCGAGCGGCGCAGCACCGCGAACGTCGACAGTACCGCTTCGAAGCCGCGGTCCGGTGCGAGTTTGCCGATCGCGGTGATCAGCCGCGTGTGGGACGCGATTCCATACTGCGCGCGGACGTTCGCACCCTCCGGCGAGAATTGACGATGGTCGAGTGGCGGCGGCGTGAAGACAGCGGGTCGGCCGTTCAGCGCGGCCGCGTCCGCGAACGCCTCGTTGATGATGAACAGGTGCTGCGTGTTGTTAATCAGCGATCGCGTGAACAAATCCGAGCGCAGTACGCGGCGTGAATGGAACGTGCGTGCGACGCGGACGTCACGATTTCGCGCCGCCATGCGCGCCAGCCAGTGGTCGTACGTCAGGTGCGCATGCACGACGTCGAAGCGGTGCGTCGTCAGCAGACGATCGAGCGCGTCGATGCTGAGTTTGAACGCGATCGGGTTCTGCCATTTTCGGATGGCCGCGTGCGTGAAATCGTGATGTCCGATCTTCGCTTCCAGCCGGTAACCGCCGACGTATGCGTAATGCGCGTCGATGCCGGCGGCGCGGAGCGCCTCGACCTCTGCGAACGCGGGAGCTGCGGCGCCGGTCCAGCGATTTCCGGCCGCGAGGTGAAGGATTTTCATTGAGGAAGTTTTGCTATAGTCGCCGCCCTATGGCCGTCGACCAGGAACTGCTCGAGATTCTAGCCTGCCCGATCTGCAAGCAGGAGGTGAAGCTCGTGCCGCTCGCCGATGCCCGCCGGACGGCGGTGCGTGACAAGTTCCGCGACAAGTTCCGCGGCGAAGAGCCGGTCGTCGAACAAGGCCTGCAGTGCGTCAAGTGCAACCGCGTTTATCCCGTGGTCAGCGACATCCCGGTGATGCTGGTGGAAGAAGCATTCGAAGAATGAAGTGAAGTTTCTCTCCTTCATCACCCACCCCTCGGCGCTCGTCAAAACCTCCGCCGTTTTCTACTTCCTCCATCTCATTTTTCAGGGAAAGATCGCGACGCTCGAGCTCGGAGCGTTCTTCGCCATCTTCACGCTCGGCTGGGCCATCGCCCGCGGCGATGCGCGCTTCTCGTGGCACATCCTCTACTTTCCGCTGATCCTCTACGGCCTCGTCTCCACGGTCTCCGCGCTCGCCGCGCCGCGCCGCATCCACGTCGCGGGCGAAGGGATGCTCTGGTTCAAGATGCTGATCTTCCCGTGCGCGTTGATCCTCTTCCGCGAGGTGCCGCGATTGCGCACGCTCGCCGTCTACGCGCACGCGACGTTTGTCAGCTACATCTCACTCTGGGGCCTCGGCGAATACATCTTCGGAGAGCGCCGCGATCTCGAGCACCGCATCAACGGACCGTCGACGCATGTCATGACCTTCTCCGGAATCCTCTTGCCGCTGTCGTTGATGCTGCTCATTCACTGGTGGCATGAGCGCAAGTGGTGGCAGCTCGTTTCCGGGAGCCTCGCCACCGTCACCCTGCTGCTCACCTTCACCCGCAGCGTCTGGCTCGGCTGGCTCGTCGCCGCGTTCGTGGTCGTCGCGGTCACCCGGCTCCGGCTCGTGTTCTACGCGCTGCCGGCCGTCATCATCTTCATCACCTTCCTGCCGCTCTCGATGTTCGGCCGGCTGATGTCGACGTTCGACACGCAGCAGGAATCGAACTTCGACCGCGTCCGCATGCTGCAGGCGGGTGTGGAGATGATCAAAGACTTTCCGGTCCTCGGCGTCGGACCGGCGAACGTGAAGGAGATGTACTCGATCTATCGCAAGCACGACGCACCGCGCGCGCGGCCGCCGCATCTCCATAACAACGTCGTGCAGCTCTGGGCCGAGCGCGGCATTCTCGGGCTCGCCGCGTACCTCCTGCTCCTCGTCCTCTTCGTTCGCGAGTGCGTGCGGGCGTGGAGCGGACCGGAGCGGATGTGGGCAAAGATCGGGATCGCCGTCGCGATCAGCCTCACCGTCGCCGGGCTATTCGAGTTCAATTTCGGGGATACCGAGGTCTTCTATCTGATGCTCAATCTGTTCGCGCTCGTGGCCGTTGCTGTCGAGCGGCCTCGGCCGCTACCGAATGAAGTCCGGACCGGCCTTGTTCCGGCCGTTGCGTGAACGTCGGGCTCGCCCACTCCCCGACCGAAACTTTCCAGCCATGCCCACGTCCAAAGGCACAGAAGGCGGGGGAATGAAGCACCTGAGCGATCAGGAATTGATGCGAATCGTTCAGGGTGGCGACTACTCCCCGGCGTCCGAGATCTACGACCGCTACAGCGGCAGGATCTACAACTTCGCGTTTCGGTTTCTCCGAAATTCGGAGGCGGCTGAGGACGCCGTGCAGGAAGTCTTTGTCAAGATGCTGAAGCACGCAAATCAGTTTCACGGGGACGCAAAACTGTCGACCTGGCTCTTCTCGATCACGGCCAACTGGTGCCGCGATTACCTGAGAAAAGCGGACAACAGGACCAAGGAGTCGGACGACGTGCTGGTCACGCTGCCGACCCCGAGCGACCAGGCGCCGGACCGGCGACTGGAGCAGCGGGAGAACGAACAGCTCGTTCGCCGCGCGCTCGAGACGCTCACCCCCGAGCAGCGCGAGGCCATTCTGCTGTCGCGGTACCAGGGTTTGTCGTATGCCGAGATCGCGCAGATCGCCGGCTGTTCGGAAGGCGCCGTCAAGACGCGCGTCTTCCGGGCGATGGAGACGCTGAAGAAGGCGCTGATGGGCGATGCGCGCGGAGGAGACCGATGTCTGAATGTAGTGCAATAAGAGAGAACATGCCGTTGCTGATGACCGAGTCGCTCGACTCGGTCCGGCGCGAGCAATCGCATCAGCACATCGAAGGCTGCGAGCTGTGCGGCAGCGAGTGGGCCGCATACCGCGAGACGTGGGCGGTCATGGGCGACCTGCCCGAGGTCGAAGTTCCGGCGCATGTGAAAGCGCGCTTCCTGCAGAAGGCGGGGCTTGCGCCGGCCGAGCTGCCGAAGAACGTCGTTCCGTTCACGCGTCGTCCTGCATTCAAGTGGATCGCGCAGGCTGCCGCGGTCGTGGTCCTGGTCGGCGGCGCCTACTTTGCGGGCGATCGCAACGCCGAGCGCGTCGGCTCGACGCAGGCGTACGTCAACGACGTCCGTCCGATCGGCGGAGTCAGTCCGATCACCCGCGTTTCGCTCGCCGAGTCGCGCGTGCTCGATTCGAGTGCGCTGAGCCCTGAGATTCAGGGCCGTCCGAACATCGCCAACGTGCAGTTCGTCGATGCCGATGCGACCGACGATCAGATCGGCGTCTCGTTCGACGTCACCTCACGCTGGACCGTCACCGGAAATCCGAAAGACAAGAGCATCGTGCGGCTGCTGTCGTACATGCTCGAGAACGAAGAGTCGATGACCCCGCGCTCCTCGGCGATGGAGTGGGTGCGCCGCACGTACTCCGATCCGGCGAATGCCGATCCCGAAATCGCGAACGCGCTCGCGAAAGTGCTGCGCAACGACACGC
Source organism: Thermoanaerobaculia bacterium (assembly GCA_036388835.1). Classification (GTDB taxonomy): domain Bacteria; phylum Acidobacteriota; class Thermoanaerobaculia; order Gp7-AA8; family Gp7-AA8; genus QHVT01. The sequence continues at coordinate 3,899 of DASVRB010000723.1, forward strand.
ATGAAGGCGTTCGCATTCGTGCCGTCGATACGCTCACCGATCTGCCGCCGGCCGTGGCGTCCGAAACGCGCGAGGCGCTCATCGCCGCGCTCAAGAACGATCCCAATCCCGCGGTCCGCCTCAAGGCCGTCGAGGCGCTGGTGAACATGGCCGCGAGCGGTGCAGTGCTCGACACTGAGATGGTCGACACGTTGCGCGCGAAGGCGTCGCAGCCCGACGAGAACCTGTACGTCCGGGTGAAGGCGGCGGAAGCGCTCAGCAGCATCAAACCGAACTGATGAAGACTCGCGCTCTCATCGCAGCACTCGTGCTTACCTCGGGAGGGGTGGCGCTTGCACAACAGCAGGCGCCGCCGCTCCGTAAGGTGGTCCGGTCGACGCAGAAGTTTGCGGTCGCGCCGGGCGGAGCGTTCGTGCTCGAGAACCCGGTCGGCAACATCGACGTCGTCGGCGCGGACGTGCTCGAGGTCGAGGCGACGATCGTGAAGACGCTCACCGCGCGCACGCAGGAAGCGCTCGATGAAGCGGCGAAGCTGACCGACATCGTGGTCGGCGGCGATCCGAAGACGCGCATCGTGCGCATGGCCGTGACCGCGCAGCCGCGGCCGTGGACCGCCGTCGCGCACTGGAGCGTCCGCGTGCCGCGCAACACCGCGGTGCGCCTCATCTCCAGCACCAGCCAGCGCATCCGCGTGCACAACGTCAACGGTCATGTTCGCGTGCGCAACTTCAACGGCAACGTCGTGCTGACCGACATTCCGGCCGGTGCGATCGTCGAGAGCGTCAACGGCTCGATCGCCTACTCCACGTCGCGTCCGCGCGGCCACGTGATCCTCTCCACACTCAACGGTCACGTCACCGCGACGATCGACCGCGCGGCCGGTTTCCGCTGGAACGCCGAGACCGCCACCGGCGACATCCGCACGAACCTGCCGGTGCGCGGCGCGTTCTTCGGGAAAGTGTTCCGCGGCACGGTCAATGCGCCGGGCGGGCCGACTCTCACGACGACTTCGCTGATGGGCGACGTTCATCTCCTCTCGTCCGGCGGACCGGCCGCCGCGTCTCAGTCGATCATCAGAGCCACCAGCTCCGTTCCGACGCCGGCGATGGTTCGGCAGCAGCCGAACTCGAACTCGCAGGCGGGCGGGCCGCGTGTGTTTCAGCGCGGCACGATCAACGGCGCGTTCTCGTACACGACCAATGTCGGCGACGTGAAAGTGGCCGAGGTGCGCGGCGAGGCGGTGGTGAAAACCGGCGCCGGCGAAGTGCAGCTCGGCATGGTCACCGGCGCGTGTGACGTCCGCTCGGAAGGCGGTCCGCTGCAGCTCGGCGAAGTCTTGGGCGTGCTCAATGCCTCCACCCGTGCCGGCGACATCTTCGTCGACAGCACGCGCCGCGGCAGCACGATCGCGACGCAGGGCGGCACCATCCGTCTGCTGTACGCGGGCGGCCCGACGCGGCTCACGTCCGGCGGTGGCGACATCATCGTCCGGCAGGCCGCGGCAGCCGTGACCGCCGAGACGACCTCGGGCGACATTTCGCTGACGCTCGATCCGACCATCAAGACCGAGACGGTGAACGCGAAGACCGGCAAGGGCAACGTCATGCTCTATGTCGATCCGAAGTTCGGCGCCGAGGTCGACGCCACCATCATCACCAGCGACCCGAACGCCGACACCATCGCGTCCGATATCCCCGGCCTCTCGATCATCCGGACGCACGCTCCGGGCGGCAAGACGCGCGTCCGCGCGACCGGCAAGATCAATGGTGGCGGCCAGCGCGTGACGCTGCAGGCGACCGATGGCGACATCCGCATCACCGGCGGCCGCCTCGGCCCGACCGTCCTGCCGACCCGCTGAGCGCACCGGCGACTAGTGCTAGCATTCGCGCCCGAGAACCAACCTGGGAGGTTGAATTTGAAACGACTGCTTTACGCCGTTTTGATGTGCTCATTCCTGGCTTGCGGCGCGAAGAGCACCGACAACGCCGCCTACGACACGACAGGCACCGATACTGCTGCCACTGCGGCTGATGCGACGGCCGGTTCGACCGACACCAGCGCATCGACCGACACCAGCACGACTACAGCGCAGCCCGCTGCGCAGCAGGAGACAGGCATGAGCCAATACGAGAACAAGGTCGCGGAGCTGCACACCACCGCCGGCCAGATCGACATCCGCTTCTTCCCCGACGTGGCCCCGAACCACGTGAAGAACTTCCTCGAGCTCGCGCAGAGCGGCTCGTACGACAACACCAAGTTCCACCGCATCATCCCCGGCTTCATGATCCAGGGCGGCGACCCGAACACCGTGTCGGGCAACCCGAACACCTGGGGCACCGGCGGCTCGCCGAACAACGTGAAGGCGGAGTTCAACACCGTCTCGCACAAGCGTGGCATCGTCTCGATGGCCCGCTCGCAGCACCCGGACAGCGCTTCGTCGCAGTTCTTCATCGTGGTTGCCGACTCCACGTTCCTCGACCGCAACTACACGGTCTTCGGACAGGTCACCAAAGGCATGGACGTCGCCGACAAGATCGTCTCCGCTCCGAAAGGTGCGAACGATCGTCCGGTGAATCCCGTCGCCATCACGAAGGTCGTCATCCGCGACGCTCGTGAAGACGAGAAGGGGCCGGCGCCGCAATAGCCGCCGTCCCGTGAGCTCCCTTCCCACCGAAGCGGCACACTACCTCGACAATTGGCTGGGCTCCGGCTGGACGGCAACGCCGCTGGCCGGAGACGCCTCCGTCCGCGCGTACTACCGCGTGGCCGCGCCTGACGGGCAGACGTACATGCTCTCGTACTACCCCGAGGAGGTGCGCGCGCAGCTCGCGCGTTTCCTCGGTGCGTACGAGGCGATCGCGGAGCACGGCCGCGTCCCCGGCGTTCTCCATCACGCGGACGTCGTCGTCCTGCAGCACGACGTCGGCGACCGCACGCTCTTCGACGTCTTGCATCAGGACCGAGAGGAAGGGCTGCGTCTCTATCGCGCCGCGCTCGACCTCCTGGCCGGTTTTCAGCGTGCCCCCGATCGCGGACTGAACCCGGCATTCACTGCCGATTTCTTTTACGGCGAGCTGGAGATGGCGCGCGAGTTCTACGTCGAGCAGCTCATGGGCGGCGACGTGCGCCAGCTCGAATCGGTGTTGAAAGACGTATGCGAGAAAGCAGCATCACATCCGTACGTCTTATGCCACCGCGATTTCCACGGTCAGAATCTTCACCTCTTTAATGACACGCTTTATCTGATCGATTATCAGGATCTGAGAATGGGTCCGGATACGTACGACATCGCCTCGCTGCTGCGCGATCGCGGCGTGGCGAGGATCATCGGCGACAAGGCGGAGCTGGAACTTCTCACGTATTACGGCGAGATCACCGGCGCCGACGGCGACATCCGCCGCCGCTACTTCGAGACGCTCCTGCAGCGCTCGATCAAGATCCTCGGCACGTTCAGCAAGCAGCCGATCGTGCGCGGACGGATGCACTACCTCGAGTTCATCCCGGCGACGCTGGAGAGCATCCGCCGCTGCATCGAAGAGTTACCCGAGTTCGCGATGCTTCGCGATATGTTCCCGCTCGAATTTGACCTCGAATCGGCGCGGCGGCGCGCACAAGAATTGAACGGAGGCCGCTCTTAGCGCGAACTGCTGAGAGTCGGAGTGAATATGGCGAAACACAAGATCACGCTTCTTCCCGGTGACGGCATCGGCCCCGAAGTGACGGCGGCGGTGGTGCAGATCATCGAATGCGCCGGCGTCGAAGTGGAGTGGGAAAAATACTTCGTCGGCGCTGAGGCGCTCACGCGCTCCGGCGATCCGCTGCCGCAGGAAGTGCTCGACTCGATCCTGCGCAACAAAGTCGCGTTGAAGGGACCGGTCACCACGCCGGTGGGGACGGGGTTCGCGTCGATCAACGTCCGCCTGCGCAAAACGCTTGACCTGTACGCGAATCTTCGTCCGGTGAAGTCGATGCCGAACGTCATCACGCGTTACGAGGACATCGACCTCATCGTGGTGCGCGAGAACACCGAAAGCCTTTACGCGGGACTCGAGCACGAGGTGGTGCCGGGCGTCGTCGAGTCGCTGAAGATCATCACGCGCACGGCCTCCACGCGCATCGCGCAGTTCGCGTTCGAATACGCGCGCACGCACGGCCGCAAGCGCGTGACCGCGGTGCACAAAGCGAACATCATGAAGATGTCGGACGGCCTGTTCCTCAAGTGCTTCCGCGAGGTGGCGCAGGACTATCCGAACATCGAGGCCGACGACCGCATCGTCGACAACCTCTGCATGCAGCTGGTTCAGAACCCGAACCAGTTCGACATCCTGCTGCTCGAGAACCTGTACGGCGACATCGTTTCCGATCTCACGGCCGGCCTCGTCGGCGGCCTCGGCGTGGTCGCGGGGGCAAACATCGGTCTGCAGGGCGCGGTCTTCGAGGCGGTGCACGGCAGCGCGCCCGACATCGCCGGGCAGAACAAAGCGAACCCGCTCGCACTGCTGCAGTCCGCCGTGCTGATGCTCAATCACATCGGCGAGACCGGCCCGGCGCGGCGCATCGAAGATGCAATCACGCGCGTGCTGGCGATGGGTCCGGAGTCACGCACGCGCGACCTCGGCGGCACGGGCTCGACGACCGATTTCACTTCCGCGCTCTGCGAAGTGCTGCGGAAGGGGACGCGCGCGACCGACTAGCGTCT
>DASVRB010000724.1:0-5494 GCA_036388835.1 Thermoanaerobaculia bacterium
TGGTGCGCGATCGCGTGATCGGACTCGCATTGCGCGCAAAGATCCGCGTCGACGAGCGGCCGCTGCGCGAGGCCGAGCTGTTCGATCTCGACGAAGCCTTCACCACCAACACCACCGGAGGGGTGATGCCGGTGGCGGAGATCGACGGACGGGTGATCCGCAACAGCCGTCGCGGCGAGATCACGACGCGCCTGCAGCAATTGTTCGACGCGTCCGAACGCGCGGTGTAGGCCGCGTGCGACTACGCCGTTGCCGCGGCCATTGCGAGCTGCCGCCGCGGCGAAGTCCGGATCGTGCCGTGCACGCGGAACTGACGCGGTGACATCCCATAACGGATGCGGAACTGCTGGCGGAAGTAATTTTCGGAATCGAACCCGCAGCGGCGTGCGACCTGGGAGACCCGCACATTGCCGGCCTTGAGCAGGCGCGCCGCTTTTTCGAGCCGTTTCTCTTTGAGGAACTGGCTGAGGAGGCGTCCGGTCATTCGGTGGAAACGGCCTGAAATGTACTGCCGCGTATAGCCGAGCTCTTTGGTCACCGCTTCCACGGTGACTTCCTCGTCCGCACGCAAACGGCGTCGCACCGTCTTGATGAGCGCTCGCAGCAGGCCGTCCATAAGATCTCCTTGACCGGGCCCCGACGTTGAATGAGGCAACCTCCCGGGCTACTCTGTCGCGCGACCGCCGACCGCCCGGATTGCTGGTACTACCGTTTTTTGGATGGCGATAATGATAGCGCAAACTGGAGCCAACTGTGGACGAAGGTGACGATTTCCTTAGAAAAGTTCCGCTTTTTGTCGAATTCGACGCTGCCGAGCTCGACCATCTGCGCCGCTCATTACAGCCCTCGCATTTCACTCCCGGCGACCTGATTCTTCAGGAAGGGAACGCCAATCGCGCGCTGCACATCGTCCGCAGCGGCCGCATTCGCGTGACACGCACAGTGCACGACCGCGACGTTCCGTTGTGCGATCTGGTGGAGGGTCAGACCTTCGGCGAGCTCTCGATCATTGAAGACGGTGTCGCCTCCGCTTCATTGCGCGCCGTCACCGACACGGAAGTGCTCTCGGTGTCGATGACCGACCTCGCCGAATTTCTCCGCCACAATCCCTCCGCCGCCGCCAAGTTCTGGCGCGAGATCGCCGTAGACCTCCGCCGCCGCCTCCTGCAAACCAACGACGTCGTCCGCAGCTATTTCGAAGTCAATCGCGCATTGCTCGAAAACCCGACGTTTCGTGAGGCGTATGCGATGTGTAATCGGTGAATTGTTGGTTGTTGTCGGTTGTCAGTTGTCTGTGGTGTCTCGCGAGACATGCCTCTTCTCGCAACTCACCACAGACAACCGACTACTGACAACCGACAACATCAGAACCGACAACTGACCGCATCACAGACGCTTCCTGGTCCACCTCTCCCCATCCCGCACCCGATACTTCTCCATCATCGCGGCGAATTTGGCGTCGAGATCGATCTCCAGTGAATTGGCGAGGCAGGTGAGGACGAAGATGCAGTCGGCGATCTCGTCGCCGACGTCGCCGCGCTCTTCACCCGGTTTCGGTTTTTTGCCGCCGTATTGATGCATGAGGACGCGCGCGAGCTCGCCGACTTCTTCCGTCAGTCTGGCGAGCATTGGAAGCGGCGGAAAGTAGCCTTCCTCGAACTGCGAGATCCACACATCGACTTCCTGCTGCACGTTCTTCAGCGACATGCGCGCAGTGTATGATTTCGGGCTCATGCGGGTCCTGACTCTGTTGCTGGGCGGCCTTCTGATTGCCGGCGTTGCGAGCGCCGACGTCAGGCTCGCCACGAAACGCGACGGAAAGAAGGTCATCTACAACGTCGGCGGCCCGCCTCGCGGAGCACGCGGCTCGGACCTCAACTGGCTGGCCGGCCGCCACGATCGCGCGTCGAAATTCGATCCGATCATCGAGCGCTACGCCGCGCAGTACGACGTCGATCCAACTTTCATCCGCGCGGTCATTCAGGTCGAATCGAATTTCAATCCGAACTGTGTCTCCAATAAAGGGGCGCGCGGCCTGATGCAGCTCATGCCCGCCACCGCGCGCCGTTTCGGCGTCACGAACATTCACGACCCGGAACAGAACATCCACGGCGGCGTTCGTTTTCTCTCGTATCTGATGCGGCTCTTCAACGGCGATCTGCCGCGCGTCCTGGCCGGCTACAACGCGGGCGAGAACGCCGTCCTAAAGTACGGCGGGATTCCTCCGTATGCCGAGACATCGACGTACGTCGTCCGCGCGATGACGGTCTACCACGGCCGTCCGTACGGCAGCGCCGTCACCTTCGCGGCTGGACGCGGCAAGCCGGCACTGCGTGGCGGTTTCGGACGGAGCGTCACGTCACCTGTCAGCGCGGCGACTCCGATCGCGGCCGCTGTGATCCCCGGCGCGCGCATCCTCGGCACGCGCTGAACGTCACGTTTCAGCGACGCTCGCGCGCAGTCCAGTCTCACCGTGCATCGCGGGGTACAATCCGGCCCGCATGCCTGAACGCGATCCGGCCGTTGCGCCGCCGTTCGATCAAGGCGTCTTCCTCCTGCACTACAACCGCGGCCGCGAGGCGTTTCAGGAAGGACGCTACGCGGAAGCTCGCCGTGAGCTGGAAGCCGCGCAACGTCTGCGTCCCGACGACGCGGACGTGCTGAATCTGCTCGGGCTCGTTTACTTCAAAACGAATGCGTTCCCCGAGGCTGAGGTGATCTACCGGCGCCTCATCGCGGAAAACCCGAACGTCTTCATCCTCCACTCGAACCTCGGGCTGATCCTCTTCAAACAGGGGAAGAACGAAGACGCGGAGCAGTTTCTCCGCCGCTCGATCGACCTCCGCCCGAATTACGCGAAGTCGCACCTCTACCTCGGCCTGCTGTATCGCCAGAAGAAAAAGTTCGGGCTTGCGATCGAGCACCTCAAATTCGCCGGCGCCGACAAACTCGTCCGCGAAATAGAGCTGGAGATGCGCCCCCCCGCGCCGCGTCCGACGCCAGCGCCGGCACCCGCGGCGGCGGCCGCGCCTCCTGCCGCAGCGCCTGCAGCCGCGCCCACCGTGACGACGCAGAAAATCCCGGCGCTGAAGATCGAGCAGCCCGAGCCGGGCATCGCGTCCGGCACCATGCCGGGCACGACGCCCATTCCGATGCCTCAGGTCTCGGGGGACGTTCAGCCCTCGGCGCACGCCTCGGTCACCGCCGCGCGCAAGCTGCAGGATGCGGTCGACGATCCGCAGCACGTCGAAGCGAAGCGCATCGACGTCGGCCGCAAGATCGAAGGCGCCTCGCGCACCTTCACCCTGCACGAGAACGGCTTTCTGGAGATCAACTTCGCCCGCTCGGTGCACTGCAAGCGCGGCACGGTCTCGAGCTACTCCGGCAACCTGAAATTCATCGCCGAATCTGGCCTCCTCGGCACGACCGCGCAGACGCTGGTCAAAGCAGTCGGGCAGGGGAAGATCTTCGTCTACGAGAAAGGGCGCAAGACCTTCCTTCTCGATCTCAACGACGAATTCATTTACGTCGAAGGAAGCAATCTCCTCGCGCTCGAAGACTCGCTCACATACCGCGTCGAGCCGATTTACGACGCCTCGTATCAGCGGAAGATCGACACGGTGAAGATCTTCGGCAAAGGCTCGCTCGCCATCTCGACGCACATCGAGCCGCTGACGTTGCGCGTCACGCGCGACTATCCGCTCTCGATCTCCTCGAACGCACTCGTCGCCTGGACCGGCAACGTGATCCCGACCGTGGTCGACGACCAGTCACTCGAGAACGTGATGATCGAGAACGTCGGCAACGCCGGCTTCAAGATTCGCTTCGAAGGCGACGGCGTAGTCGTGAGCGAGCAGTAGCTCTACGACCCGACACCCATCATCCGCACCGCAAACGGCACGATCACGAAGAGCTGAATCGCGTCGAACACACCGTGCGCGATCACACCCGGAAGCACATTCCGGGTGCGGTAGAACGTGATGCCGATGATCAGCGACACGACCGTGATGCCGATCAGCAGCAGCGGATTGCCGTACGTAAAGTGCGCGAGCGAAAAGAGGATGGTCGAGGCGACGAGACCGATGCGCTTCTGCAGAAACGAGCGGAAGAACGCTTCCTCGACCGTCATCGCCGACAGCACGATCAGCGCTTTCTTCCAGATGGAGAGGTTCGCCATCCAGCCGATCATCGCCGGCGGCTCGGTCGGTGTGTTGACCGCGCCGACGCTCTGCAGCAGGAGCGCCAGCATCATCGCGGTGAAAATGGTGATCACCCAGCCGCCAACACCAACCGCCGTGCCGATCGCCGCCACTTCCAGCGGTTGCTCGTGACGGATGTTCAGGAACTGACGCAACGCCGGCCGTCCACTGGCCAACCACCAGCCGATGAGAAACACGACCAGGATCGCGTGCAGGGCGAACAGCTGGTAGAACGGTGTCGTCGCGATCTCTTCTGGTGTAGGCGACTGCAGCGCCGCGACGGTCACCAGATACGCGAGCAAGAGCATGAACGCGGCGAGCCAGAGATACGCAAACCACTTCGCGCCGGACGACGAAAAACGGTCCGCGCTGAGGATGCCGTGGCGCTCATTGAGAAAGACGATCGCGGCCCAGACCACCAGGACAAAACCGCAGGAAAACATGTAGATCATGCGCGGGCGGCAGTGTAGCAGTACGGTTCGGGCGTGCTTTTTCTTAGGCGCGTTCCGCTCGGCGCGTACCGCTGCCGGCGCGGCGGAATGTGAGGATCCGCCGCGCCGGCAATCATCATCTTCTTTCGACCCTGAACGGGCCGGTAAACAGCGTGTCCAGGTCGACGATCGGCGTCAGCGTGCGGAACGATCCAGTTCCAACGCTGACGGTGCAACTGCCGTTCGTATTGACATAGCTACCGTAAGTGCGCGAGACCGCCGTGTTGCTCACCTCGTACAGCATTTTGTCGGGCCCGACAGCCGCCACGAGACCAAGCATTGGACGGGGCGTTTGAAAAGAACTGGTAAGCGGAGCGCCCGTGCAGTTGTTGGTCTCGAAGTAGAGCAGTTGCGTCTGGATCCCGGGCCGAGCGACGCGGATGACGTAGCTGGCACCTTCGTAATCGAAAAGCGCGTGGACGTAGGTGAAGTCGCCGTTCGTGTTCTCGACCACGACTCCAACCACGTCGCCATCGGCATCGACGGCCACGAACTCCGTTGCGCCCGAGCCCGCGGCACCGGTCGCGCCCGTCGCCCCGGTCGCGCCCGTGGCACCGGTTGCGCCGGCAGGACCGGTCAGGCCCGTGGCACCAGTTGCGCCCGCCGGACCGGTCAAGCCTGTGGCGCCGGTTGCGCCGGCCGGACCAGTCAAGCCCGTGGCGCCAGTTGCGCCGGCCGGACCAGTCAAGCCCGTGGCGCCAGTTGCGCCGGCAGGACCGGTCAGGCCTGTGGCGCCGGTTGCGCCGGCCGGACCGGTCAGGCCGGTAGCGCCAGTTGCACCGGCGGGGCCGGTCAGGCCCGTGG
>DASVRB010000725.1:0-16824 GCA_036388835.1 Thermoanaerobaculia bacterium
GCCCGTACCGCGGTAGGCGCGTTCAGCGGGGACAACACGGGCTGCCGGCCCCGCCGGCCCGCCGGAGGCCCTCGTCATTCTCTCCTAGGCCGCCTTCTGGACCACGGCCGAGTTCTCGGCGGGACCGGCCTTCTTCCGCCAGCCGGCGGTCTGCACCAACGCGACGCCGACCAGGATCACGAACATCGCCATCACCGATACCGACGTCAGGCGCTCGCTGAGAATCAGCCAGCCGAGGAACACCGCCACGACCGGATTCACGTAGGCGTAGAGCGACGTCACCGTCGTGCGGAGGTGTGCGAGCGCGAAGACGTATGCGCTGTAGGCGATGATCGAGCCGAAGATCGTCAGGTACGCGAGTGCGCCGAACGTGCGCGGCGTCAGCGAGAAGCGCGGCGCTTCGCCGATCAAGAGGCCCGTGACACCGACGATCAGGCCGCCGAACAGCATCTGCAGCGCGGAGGACGACATCAGCGGCACGTGCTTGAGGTTGTACTTGCCGTGCGCGGAGCCGAGCTGCCAGCAGATGCCGCCGACCTGAATCGCCAGCGCGCCGAGGACGAATCCGGTGCTGAGCGCGCCGCCGGAACCGCGTGGCGTCACGAGCAATGCGACGCCGATGAAGCCGAGGAGCATGCCGAGGCCGCTCTGCAGCGTCACCCTCTCTCCGGACTTGCGGAAAAGCTCGATGATGGCCATCCAGAAGGGTGCCGTGGCCACCAGCAGCGCCGCGATGCCGCTCGGCACGTACAACTCGGCCCAGACCACCGCCAGGTTGCCGACGCCGACCATGAGGAAGCCGACCAGCGCGAGGTTCAGCAGCGTGCGCATGTCGCGCGGGATCTGCTCGCCGCGCAGTTTCGCGATGCCGAGCATGACGATGCCCGCGAACACGAACCGCGACGCGGTCAGGAGCAGTGGAGGGATGGTCTCGAGGGCGATGGCGATGCCGAGGTACGTCGTCCCCCACACCACACAAACGATGGCAAACGCGAAGTAGGCCATGGCCTTGTCGTGCTTCATCGCGCCGCCTCCTTTCCGAGGTCGATGCCGCCGACCTTCTCGCAATGCGTTTCCATGACGATGGTCGTGCGCGTGGCCAGCGACAGCGGAGGCGTCGTCAGTTGCTGCACGAGCGTGTTCAGCGCGCCGATCGATTCCGCGCGCACTTTGATGAGATAGCAGTCGTCACCGGCGACGGTGTGCACTTCGAGGATCTGCTCGCCCCTCATCAGCTCCCGGAACTTTTTCCAGGCGGAGGATGAGAGCGTGGCCCCGCGGGCGGAGACGAACGCGGTGAGGGAGCGTCCGAGCGCAACCGGATCGACGACCGCGGTCGTCCCACGAATGACCCCCTGCCGCTCGAGCTTGTCCAGCCGGTCGGCCACGGCCGGCCGCGAGAGGCCGATCTGCTCGGCAATCTGTGCAGCAGGAGTGCGCCCGTCCTTCAGCAGAAGGGCGACGATGCGATGGTCCAGCTCATCCAGTTCGACAGCCACGCGATCAATATGGTGTCGATTCGAAGGTTTGGCAAGTTACGGACTTGCGAATCGTCAGGCGCCGGTTTGCGGCGCGTTTCCGCCGCTGTCGCGGCGGGGGTGTCGGGTGTCTGAGGGGGATCGCCTGGACGGCAGGTGAGGTGATTGGGGCGCGCTCGCCGCCCCGCGCGGCCGGCGCCGAGTGTCGCCCGAGGCAACGACCTCAGACACCTGACACCCGACACCCCCGCCGCGCCAGCGGCGGAATCCCGCGCGCAGCGCGCCGCGCGTTACCGCGCGGAGACGAGCGGCAGAGCGACCCGGAGCGGATCGGCGCTGACGTGCACCACCGGGCGCGGGTAGCGGAACTCGCGGCGCTCGCCCGCGGCGGCGAGCAGGTCGCGCTGCAGGTACTCGATCTTGATCGTGCCGGCGGCATCTTCGGCCAGGCGGCGGAGTGATTTGCGGTTGAGAACGATTTTCCTGAGCTTGATCCCCTCGCCGCGGACGGCGTAACGGATGGTGTCGCGCTCGGAAGAGAACTCACGCACGACGCCAGCAGGCAGCACGCTCACGATCGCCTCTGCAATGCCGTTCTCGTCGAATTTCTTACTCATGTTCAGTGACCTCCGGACGTTTTGTTCTCTGCTCTAATAGACGCTGAATGGGGAATAAAGTTTTGTCCGGAGATGCGAAATCGCTGTGAACGCCCGGTCAAGGGACGTCACATTCGCGCCGCTCGGCAAGACCGCGGCGGCGAAGGACAATGAAACGCTTCTCGACGTCGCCCGCCGCGCAGCAATCCCGCTCGGCAACTCCTGCGGCGGCGTCGGCATCTGCGCACGCTGCAAGGTGAGAGTGGTCTCAGGCGCCGAGAACCTCACCCCCGCCACGGCCCTCGAAGTGCGCTTCGGAACGGCGCGAGGCTTCGCGAACGATGAGCGGATGGCCTGTCAGGCGGTGGTGATGGGCGACTGCACCGTCACCACGACGTATTGGTAAAGCGTTTGACGATTACTGTCGCGATGACGTGCGCGTGCGCGACGGAGTGCGCGAGTTGAAGAAGCGCGTCCGCACCGTCGAGCCGCCGGGTAGGGAAATCGCGGCGGCGCGTCACTCCCATATCGAGACACGCGAGCAGCTGGCGCGTTTTGCTGGTCACGAATGGAGGTGTGATGCGACGCCTTGTCATCTGCTGCGACGGAACCTGGAAAACAGACGACGATCGGTGCCCCACGAACGTCGTCAAGATCCGCGATTCGGTGCTCAGCGTGGCACCCGATGGGACGGACCAGATCATCTACTACAGCAAGGGAGTGGGCGCAACCGGGAACAAGGTGCGGCGGATCATCGCCGGCGCGTTCGGCGGTGGCCTTGCAGCCGACGTCCGGAACGCCTACGCGTTCATCGTGCAGAACTACCGTGACGGCGATGAGATTTTTCTCTTCGGATTCAGCCGCGGCGCCTACACGGCGCGCAGCGTGGCCGGCATGATCCGCACGTGCGGCATCCTGCCGAAGGCGAAAGCGGAGCGGACTGCGGAAGCGTGGCAAATCTACCGAATCCCGAATGCGCAGAAGAAGGCGGACAAGCCGGAGGCGGTGAAGTTCCGCACCGATAACCAGTGCCGCATGCCGCAGATCAAGTTCATCGGCGTGTGGGACACCGTCGGCGCTCTCGGCGTTCCTGTCGGCCGGTTCATCCGCCGCTGGTCACAGGCGCGGCACAGTTTCCACGATACGGGGTTGTCCAGCGCGGTCGAGAACGCGTATCACGCGCTCGCCCTGGACGAAGGGCGCTACACGTTCGAGGCGGCACTCTGGCAGCAGAAGCCTGCACAAGGTCAGACCATCGAGCAGGTCTGGTTCTCCGGTGCGCACAGCAACGTGGGCGGAGGCTATGCCGATACCGGACTGTCCGACATCGCGCTCCTCTGGATGGCCGAGAAGGCGCGCGCGTGTCAGCTCGCGCTCGATCTGTCGAATGTCGAGAACGTCCGCGCCAACTGCGAAGGCGAACTCGTCGACTCACGCTGGCTCAAGTTCCTCCCGGGCAATCTCCGTGAGGTCGGGGCCCACCCCCAGTGGGGAGAGTCGGTACACCCGACTGTGACGCAGCGCCTCAATAGCGCAGCCGCCGTGCCGTCGCCATACAAGCCGCACAATTATCCCGGACCGCTCAAACGCCCACTGCTGGTCCGACTGCTGCGACGGCTGTTCCATTCGGGCGCGTGAGCGCGAAGAGCGTAGTCGAAAACTCGATCTGTAGTCCGTCAGGGGGACAGGGTTCGTTCGTCCCCTGACAGTCACTCAGCAGCGAAGGGGAAGTACGAGAATGAGCCTGGAACTCAACGCAGCGGGGATGACCTTCCTTGTGGGCGCCTTTGTAATCCTTGCCTTCGAAGCGGTTGGGTATTTCATCTTCGGGAGGCACATTCTGCATTTCTTCGAGGGTCAACTCGGCTTGTCGAGAGCCGATACGACACCACCTGCGGTGACGACGGGCGTATTCGTTGGATTGAGCTTCGCGCTCGGCTTGCTTGTGGAAGACGTTTGCCACAAGTACGACGACGCGACAATCGACTGGCCATTTCGGTTTGCGTACGGCACGCTGCACCTGGGTACCAGCGCCGACGATCATTCGGACACAAACCTCAAGGCTGCGCTGCAACACTCCGTCCTCATCCTGAATCTCCAGGAAACACAACCTCGTCTTTCGCCACTGGGCAAGGCGGTGTTTGCGTCGGGTGTTTTCGAGGCCGTCCTCGGGGATGAGAGAGGTCGCATTACCCGCAAATGGGCTCTCGGAGGCGGTCCACTGCCCCAGGGCACACCCGGCAATGTGTACGAAGGGTTCAAAGAAGATCTGGGCGCGGTGTTCTACTTTGCAAAGAACCGCGTGTATCGGGAGGACAACTACTATGACGAGCTGACCCGTATACAGACACGGCTCGACTTTGCGAGGACTGTAGCAATTCTCGGCTCAATCGCCGCCTGCCTGACAGTCGCGGTCGGGGTGGCGTTGCTCGCTCGCGTGTGGTCTCAACCGAGATTTCGGCGCCACGTGCTGACGCGGGCCGGGATTGTAGCGGTTGCCTTTGCGACCATTTACGTACTGGCGTATCACGCGTACGTAAGAGAGTCGAAGGAGTACAACAAGCGTGTTTTCGGCTACTACGACAGCATGCTCCGCGCTTCACGACTCCACCGCTCGCCGTCCGGTGCATTGAGCGCCGTCCCGCCACTGTCAGCCGCGCCTGCGCCTGTCGCGCTCCCGTAGTTCAGGCGGAGCGCGGATAAGTCGACGTGCTGTTCTACCCGTATGCGGCGCACCTGCAAGCGTTGCGAAATCGCCTGCTTGCGGAGGGAATGCGTCGAGCAAAAGCAAAAACGCCCCCGTTTCCGGGAGCGTTTCGAACCAGTCGAGCGACCGGCGTCATCCCCTGACGCATTTGCAGCTCGTACAGGCGCAACACGCGTAGTAGCCGGGAGTGCACGAGGCGGAGCAGGAGAAGCCGGGGCAGCTCGCGGTGCAGGAGATCGTGCCCGGTCCGCCGGAAGGACAGTTCGCTCCGCTGGCACCGCCGCCGAGGCTCCAGTCCGAGTAACACTCCCCACTGTCCGGACCGTCGCAGCCGGGGCGGCTCGTGCTCGCATCGGCCTCGGATGAGACGCGCATGCCGGTCACGTGACCATCGCTATAACGGCCGATGCCGATGCCGTCGGTGAACGTGCCGAGGTCGTTCGTGCGGGCTGGGATCGCCTTGGCGTCTCGCAGCGCGAAGATGAGACGCTTGCCGCTGCCGGAGACGATGATGCGGTCGCCGAAGTCTTCGACCACAGCGACGTCGAAGACGTGGCGGATGCGCGGGACGCTCGACTCGGTGTAGTAGACGTAGGCGGCATCGGCCATGCCGTCGCGCTGACCTTCGCGTGCCTCATCGATCGCAATGACGATCGTCGGGTCAGGGCCGATGCCGGTGCGAACTTCGACCGCGCCGGTCGAGATCTTCGGTGCGGCGTCAGCGCGCGGCGATGCCTGGACGGTGGCGCACGCGGCGAGGACAAGTGCAAGGGCGGGGAGCAGTCTTCTCATTCGTTTGGGCCTCTCCTGATTTGTGACTTCATTCGGGAGTAGCGCGAACGTAATGAATCCCTACCCTCGCTTCCACACTTTTTTCGTCTTTTCCGCATGTGCGGGGAGAAGCAGACACTTACAAGCGGCAGAACGCCCTTAAAGGCGTCAAACGGCGGCCGAGGCGGCCGCCGCTCCACAAGGACGAACGATGGAGGACAGGCATTTGGGCCTGTCCTCCACTTTGTTTAATCGTCGGTATGTGACAGCGCGTCGGTGGCGGCGGGGCCCCAGCTTTCGCCGCCCGGTTGCTGGAAGAAGAAGGCTTTTCTGGTGCGGGGATGATTACCGACTTCGTTCATGGTCGCGGCGTCGAAAAGGCGGCCGTTGACCATGGTGTAGCGGACGGAGTGGCTGTTCTGCACGTTGTCGAGCGGGTTGCGGTCGAGGACGATGAGGTCGGCGAGCTTTCCGGTCTCGAGCGAGCCGATCTCGCGATCGAAGCCGAGATAGCGCGCTCCGTCGAGCGTCGACGCGCGCAGTGCTTCCATCGGCGTCATGCCGCCCTGATTGAACATCCAGAGCTCCCAGTGTGCGGCCAGGCCTTCGCGCTGTCCGTGCGCGCCGAGCTGCACGCTCACGCCTGCGTCCTGCAGACGCGCGGCGATGCGCGCGTTGTTGAAGTGATTGTGCTCGTCTTCCGGCACCATCACCCGGCGGCGGGCACGCGCGTCGAGAATGCGGCGCGGCACGAACGTCTGCAGCCGCTCGTCGGCCCAGACATTCGTCTTCTGATACCAGTAGTTCTCGCCCCAGTTGCCGCCGTAGCCGACCACCAGGGTCGGCGTGTAGCCGACGCGCGACTTGCCCCACAACTGGACGACGTCGTTGTAAATCTGGGCGACCGGAATGGAGTGCTCGATGCCGGTGTGGCCGTCGACGACCATGTTCATGTTGTGCTGGAAGAGCGAGCCGCCTTCCGGCACGACCATCATGTTGAGCTGGCGCGCCGCCTCGATGATCTGCTGGCGCTGATCGCGGCGCGGCTGGTTGTAGCTCTTCACGCTGAACGCGCCGACCGCCTTCATCCGGCGCAGGTGCGCGAGCGCGTCGTCGAGCGAGCTGATGTCGGCGCGGAACGGAGCCTTCGCACCGTAAAGAATCGTGCCGGTGGAGAAGATGCGCGGAGCGACGATCTGTCCCGCCTTCTGCATCTCCGCGGACGAGAAGATCTCGCCGGTGTCGTTCGACGGGTCGTGAATGGTGGTGACGCCGAACGCGAGCGAGGCGTAGTTGATCCAGCTCTGCTGCGGAATGATCTGATCGGAGCCCATCGAGCCGTGCCAGTGCACGTCGACGAGGCCCGGCATGATGGTTTTGCCCGCCGCGTCGATGACGTGCGCGCCGGCCGGAATCGCGACGTTGCTGCCGATGGCGGCGATGCGGTTGCCGGTGACGACGACGGTGCCGTTCTCGATCACTTCAGGCAATGAATCCGCCCTCTCGGGCGGCCTCATCGTGATGATGCGGGCGTTGCGGAACGCGACGGTGCCGGACGGCACATCGTACGGACGGGAGAAGCCGATGTTGATGCCTGCGGTCGGCGCGGCCGGAAGCGTCGCAGGCGCGCCTTCGAGGAACGCGAACGCGTCCTTCAGATCGCGCTGGAAGAGCTCCGGGCCGAGGGACCAGTAAAGACGTTGACCATCTCCCGACCAGTGCAGATATTCGCCTGCATCGCGCGTGACCGTCGACACCGGCACGGCCGTCATCTTCGGCCCGATCTCGACCGATTTTCCGGTGCGCACGAAGGGCGTGATGTGCGCGTCGAAGGCCTCGGTCCAGGCGAGCCACTTCTCGTCCGGAGAGAGCGCGAACTCGGTGGCGAACGCGGAGATCGCATGCTCGCGCTCGTCGCTGCCATCGGCGTCGATCGAGCGCAGCGCGCGTTTGCCTTCCGCTTCGAAGGTCATGAAGAAGATGCGGTCGTTGCTCGCGCCGTACATCGGCAGCGCACCTTTTTTCGTCACCAGCGTCGGCTTGCCGCCGTTCGCCGCGACTGTGTAGATGCCCTGGTTTTCACCGTAAAGGCCGGGGCGCAGGAACCCGTCACCCGAGGTGCGGTAAACGATGCGCGAGCCGTCGGGTGAGAACGCCGGCTCGAGGTAGTGACCCGGCTGACTGCTGATGACGCGGCTTGCGCCACCGGCCACCGCCGCCACGCGGAGCGAGCCGAGCGTCTCGTCGTTCCAGGTGGTGTAGACGATCGAGCGGCCGTCGCGCGACCACGACGGATAGAACTCGAAGTGATCGTTCTGCGTGGTGAGACGACGCGGCGTGCCGTTCGGAAGGTCTTTGATGTAGATGTGGCCGAGGGCCTGGTAGAGGACCTGATTGCCGCGCGGCGAGACTTCGACCCAGCGCAGCATGCGCACGTCGAACTTCTGCGGCGCCACTTCGATCGGGAAGCGCACCGCTTCCTGAATGCGGCGCGTGCCGGTGACGCGGAACGGGATGTTCGCGACCTGCTTCGCCGCGATGTCGAGGCGCTGGATCTTGCCGCCGGCCCAGAAGACGATCGACTTCGAGTCGGGCGTCCAGGCCATCGACGGATAGACGCCGTGCACGGCCCACGTTTCCTGCATGTCGCGATCGAGTCCGTCGAAAAGCGGCGTCTCGCGACCCGACTCCATGTCGCGCACGAACAGCGTCGATTTGTAGCGAACGCGCCGCACGAACGCGAGCGACTTGCCGTCCGGCGACGGCGTCGGACGGACCGATCCGCCGGGGCCGGTCACGTAGCGCTCGATCTCACCGCTCTCGCGATCGAGGCGCTGAATCACGTAGATCTGGCCGTTCGGATCTTTGTTGTACTCGAAGATCGCGCCGGGCGTGACGTCGTCGCTGAAGTAGAGGTACTTGCCGTCGGGCGAGAAGACCGGCTCGCCGGTGTCTTTCTGATCGGTGCGCTTTTTCGTGAGCTGCAGACCGTCGCCGCCGGTGCGGTGATAGAGCCACATTTCGCCAGCTCCGAGCGACCGCTCCGAGGTGAAGTGCTTGCGCGCGACGATGTAGTCGCTGTCGGGCGACCAGGCCGGCTGATTGAGCAGGCGGAAGGTTTCTTTCGTGACCTGCTTCGGATCGGAGCCGTCGCGATTGACATACCAGATGTTGTCGCCGCCACTGCGATCGGAGGTGAACGCGATCCACTTGCCGTTCGGCGAGTAGCGCGGCTGCATGTCCCACGCGATGCCGCTGGTGATCGCGCGCGCTTCACCGCCGCCGATCGGCATGACGTAAAGATCGCCGAGGAGGTCGAACGCGATCTCGCGTCCATCCGGCGAGACATCGACGCTCATCCAAGTCCCCTCGGTGGTGTCGATGTTCACGTCGTACATCGGCCCCGGTGGATTGGCGACGTCCCACTTCTTCTCTTCTTTTTTCTCGGCCTGCGTCGCGGGAGCGACGGCACCGGCCGGAAACGCGGTTGCGCCTGCAGGCGCAGGCTGCACCGGGGCCGGCGCGTCTTTCGACTGCGCTTCCTGCTTCTGGATTTCCTGTGAGGCGGGACGCGGCTCCTGCTCCGCTTTTTCGGGATCTTTCGGATCCGCTTTCTTGTCGCCCGCGGGCGGCGCCGGATTCGGCGGCGGCGGGGTCTGCGAGACGAGCGGCATGGCGAGCGTGGCCACGGCCAACAGTGCGATGAGAGTGCGTTTCATCGTTCTCCTTTATTCGTGAGGAACATGCAGTCGCCGTAGCTGTAGAAGAGGTAGCGATTGCGGATTGCCTCCGCGTACGCATCGCGGGTGGTCTGCATCCCGGCGAACGCGGAGACGAGCATCAACAACGTCGATTCAGGTAAATGAAAATTCGTCAGCAGCCGCTCGACGACACGAAACTGAAAACCCGGCGTGATGAAGATCGAAGTCTCGCCGTGCCCTGCGATGAACGAGCCTCTTCCCGCACGAATCGCGCTCTCGAGCGTGCGGACGCTGGTCGTGCCGACCGCGACGATCGGACGCTTTTCGGCGAGCGCCGCGTTGAGACGATCGGCCGCGTCGGCAGTGATGTCGTAGCGCTCGGTGTCCATCCGGTGATCCTCGATGTCGTCGACCTTCACCGGCTTGAACGTGCCGATGCCGACGTGCAGCGTGACGCGAACGATGTCGATGCCGCGCGCGGCGACGGCGTCGAGGATCTCTTGTGTGAAGTGCAGGCCCGCGGTCGGCGCCGCAATCGCGCCGCGCGCCGATGCGTAGACGGTCTGATACGAATGTTTGTCGGCCTCGCGCGGCGCGTCACGGGCGATGTACGGCGGCAGCGGCGGGATGCCGAGACGCTCGATCTCGTGCATGTCGCCGATGAAGCGGATGACGACGGTTCCTTCTTCTTTCTCGATGACCTCGGCGCGCAGTTCATCGGAGAACGTCACCACGTCGCCCGGCTTGACTCGTTTCGCGGGCCGGCACCAGGTCTCCCACGTGACGGGGTCGCGCTCGCGCGTGAGCAGGAACTCGATCGGGTTCGTCATCTCCCCTTTCGGCCGCGCGAAGAGGCGCGCCGGAATGACGCGAGTGTCGTTGATGACCAGCACGTCGCGAGGCCCGAGGCGATCGGCGAAGTTCGCGAACGAATCGTGCTCGAGCCGCGGCTCCGCATCACCAGGAGCGACGACCAGCATTCGCGAACGGCCGCGCTCGCGCGGCTCCTGCGCAATCAGGTCATGGGGAAGATCGAACGCGAAATCGGTGCGTTTCATCGAGGCGGCACAGGATATCGCCAGTACGCGCGCGCGGCTTTGGTACGCTGCGCTTCATGATCGACGAGAAGAAAGAGCTCGCTATCCGCGAGTCGATGCGCGACCTGGCGCGTGCGTTCATCGAGCGCGACGTGGCCGTCCTCGACGAGGCACTCGACGATGAGTTCACCGGCTTCGATCCGGGCGGCGTGGTGGTCAGCAAAGCGCGCTGGCTGGCCGACGTCGCAAGCGGCGATCTCGTGTTCGAGAGCATCAATTCGGACGAGATCGAGTTCATCGACGCAGGCGACGACGCGGTGCGCGTGCGTGGACAGCTCACGTTCAAAGCCCGCTATACGCGCAGTAGCTATAACGGCTCGTTCCGTTACCTCGGCGTTTACGCGAAGCGCGGCGACAAGTGGAAGCTCGTGCTCAGCACCGCCCGCCGCGTCGCGCCGGCCACGTCATGACCTCGGCGCGCGTGATCACCTGCTCCGACGCCGCCGCGCGCGGAGCGCGTGAGGACCGTTCGGGCCCGGCCGTGCGTCAGTTGCTCGAAGCGAATGGGTACACGGTCGACGCGGTGGTGATCGTGGCCGACACGATCGAGTTCATCGCCACCGCCATCATCGATGCGACCGAAGCGGGCAACCGTCTCGTCATCACGACCGGCGGCACCGGAATCGCGCCGCGCGACGTGACGCCGGAGGCCACCATGAAAGTGTGCGAGCGCGTCGTTCCCGGGTTCGGTGAGCTCATGCGCGCGAGCTCGCTTCAGAAAACTCCGATGGCCGCGCTGTCGCGCGCGCAGGCGGCGACCCGCGGAACGGCACTGGTCGTGAATTTGCCCGGGAGTACGGCCGGCGCGGTCGAGAATCTGGAAGCAGTCCTGCACTTGATTCCTCACGCGCTGGAACTACTCGCAGGAAAAACGGAGCACTGAGAGAAATGAACGTCCTTCCCGGACTCGAAGTCCTCATCGACGAAGAACCGTGGCGCATTCAGGGGAAGCGCATCGGGCTCGTCACGAATCAGAGCGCGGTCACGCGCGACCTGCGGCACGCCGTCAAGCTGCTGCAGGCGGGCCGCGGCTGGAAGCTCACCGCGCTGTTCGGCCCGGAGCACGGCATCTGGGGCGAAGCGCAGGACATGGCGCACATCGACCACTCCACCGATCCGCTGACCGGCCTCCCCGTCTACTCGCTTTACGGCGAGAAAGAGGCGGACCTCGCGCCGCGGCGCGAAGTGCTGAAGAACCTCGACGCGCTGGTGATCGACCTCCAGGACATCGGGTCGCGCTACTACACGTTCATCTACACGATGGCGCTCTGCATGCGCGAGGCAGCGCCGCTCGGGCTGCAGGTGATCGTCCTCGACCGGCCGAATCCGATCGACGGCGTGCATCTCGAAGGCAACATCCGCGAGGACAAGTACTCCTCGTTCGTCGGCATGTTCCCGCTGCCGACGCGGCACGGCATGACCGCGGGCGAGCTGGCGCGGTGGTTCAAGCGCTACTACGCCGACGTGCACAAGCTCGACTGCAATCTTTCCGTCGTCCCGATGAAGGGGTGGCGGCGCTCGATGTGGTGGGGAGACACCGGTCTGCCGTGGGTCATTCCGTCGCCGAACATGCCCACCGTCTACACCGCGACGGTGTATCCGGGCATGTGCCTGGTCGAAGGAACGAACCTCAGCGAAGGACGCGGCACGACGCACCCGTTCGAGTTTTTCGGCGCGCCGTGGCTGGAGTCGTTCAAGTTCGCCGATCAGCTCAACAAGCTCGCATTGCCGGGCGTGCAGTTCCGGCCGCACTACTTCATGCCGACGTTCCACAAGCACGCGAACAAGGTTTGCGGCGGCGTGGAAATGCACGTCACCAATCGGGCCACGTTCGAGCCGTATCGCACCGGCTTGTGGTGCGTGAAGGTCGCGCGCGACATGAATCCGGAAGAGTTCAAGTGGCGCACGGAGACGTATGAATTCGTGTCCGATCGTCTGGCCATCGATCTGCTGGCCGGCTCGTCGAAATATCGCGAGCACGTCGAAAACGGCGGCGACGTCGATGAGTGGGTTGCGGAGTGGGAGGAGCCGTTGCGCGAGTTCGCGCGGTTCCGCGATGAGTTCCTGCTGTATCGCGAGTAAGGCTCAGCGCCCGCTGCCGAACTCGAACTTCGGCACTTCGAAGATGTAGTCCTTCGGCGGGAAGAACACTTCCTGCGGCGTCGCCGCGGTGACCACGTTCGTCAGGAGCGTGGTCATCGTCTCGGTGGTGACGGGGCCGCCTTCGATCTGCCGCGACGCGGAGACGGTCTGCCGCACCGGAAGGTCGCGAGGAAGCGCGCGAGCAATCGCGCGGTCGATCGGATCGAACCCGCTCTTCGCGCCGAATTGCAGGCCCCATGGCAACGCGCGCTGCAGCTTGCCATCGATGAACTGGGACACGACGTCCAGCTCCACGTTCGCGTTCATCTTCTCGCCTTCGATCTCCATCGTCAGCGCATACGCGACGTGCAGGCGATGCTCGTTGCCATCGCGCGCCGTCCGCACCTGCGGTTGCGTTGCGGTGGTGACGCCGAGGCCGCGCGAGGTGCTGAGATGCCCACCGAGACGGGCTGATTTGCGCGCGTGCCACGTGCGGCGATCGTGGTCGAGGATGATGATCTCGGCGCCGCTCTCGCGCGTGATGATGGACGTGTTCTTCTTGAACAGTGGATGCGACCCTTCGAGCACGTCGATGCGCGAGTGCTCGCCTTCAATGGCCAGCACTCCACTGTACGAATATTCGGGCGACGTGACCGATGTCGTGAAATCGCAGCGAATCCCCGCCGCGGCCATGACCGGTAACGTAATGGCGACGAAGAGTGCGAGCCAGCGGGTATTCACGAGACCGATCATTATACTCGCCGCATCCCACTATGAACGCTCGCACGCTCGCACTCGCGCTCACCATCGCTGCCTGCCAGAGCCCTCTTTTCGCACAGTTCAGCGAAACCGTTGAAGTGCGCGTGACGAACGTGGAGGCGGTGGTCACCGACCGTGCCGGCAAGCCGGTCCGCGGTCTGACGAAAGACGACTTCGAGATCCTCGAGGATGGTGTGAAGCAGGAGATCTCGAACTTCGCGGAGATCAGCGAGGAGGTCTCGGCCGCGACGCTCGTGACGACCGCCACCGACAGCGGCGCACCGGCCGCACCTCAGGCACCGTCGAACTTCCGGCGTCGCCTGATCACGATCTTCATCGACAACGCCAGCCTGGAGATGGGGAACCGCAACTCCATCCTGCCGTCATTGAAGAAGTTCCTCTCCGAGCAGGTCCGTCCCGGCGACGCCGTCTCCCTCGTTTCCTGGGGCAACAGCCTGACGGTCGAGCTCGAGCCGACCAGCGACGCAAACGCGATCGCGGCCGCGGTCGATCGCCTCCGCACGCGCGCCCCGCGCGTCGGCGACTGGCGCTCGGAGATGGAGTCGGAGATCCTCGGCCTCATCGCGGCCTACAAGAGCCGCCATCCGCCGTCGAAGCCGAAGATCAGCAGGGGCATCGCCATCGTCGGCAGCCACGTGAACCGCACCTCGACGGAGATGCGCCAGAAAGTCGCCGCAATCCAGAGCGTCATCGCGGCGATGCGCGGCCTGGAGGGGCGGAAAGTTCTCGTGATGCTCACGCAGGGGCTCTCGCACAATCCGGGCGAGGACGCCTTTCACTTCCTCGATACCGTCCGCGATGAGTTCGACGGCGGCGAGATTTTCAACCCGCAGAGCGAATCGCGCGTTTACGACCTTCACAACCTGACCAATGAGATCGCGGCCGCCGCCAACGCCGCCGGCATTACGCTCTACCCCATTCACGCCGGCGGCAAAGGGATCGGCATCAACGACATCGATGCCTCCAGAAGCGCACACATCGGACTGCGGTCGGCTCCGCTGAGCGACACGTCGATGCAGACGCTCAACGCCATCGCCGAGGACACCGGCGGGAAGGCGCTCACCGGCTCGACGAACTGGGCACTCGCCTTCAACACGGTCGCGACCGATCTCTCCACCTATTACTCGCTTGGCTATCGCGCCACCGGCGAGCGGCAGGACCGGATGAAGAGCGTGAACGTACGCCTCAAGAAGCGGGGCTACACCATCCGCACACGGAAGGCCGTCATCGAGAAGACCGCCGCCTCCGAGATGAGCGACGCCGTGATGGCGAACCTCTTCTACTCGACCCCGCAGAACGACCTCGGCGTGCAGGCCGCAGCCGGTCCGGCGGTGGCCGCTGCGGACGCGAACGTCACTGTGCCGCTGACCATCACGATTCCGATGCAGACGCTGACGTTGCTGCCGGACGGCGACGACCTGGTCGGCCGCTGCTCCGTATTCGCGGCGTTTCTACGGCAGGACGGCGCGGTCTCGCGTGTCGCCAATCAAACGCAGCAATTCCGCTTTCCCGCGTCGTCACTGGCGCGGCGTAAGGAGCTGACGATCAAGCTCGATGTGACGATGGACGCACGCACCGGCGCGATCTCGGTGGGCGTGGTCGATGAGACGTCACGCGCGACCGGCTATACGGTCGTGAAGCTCGCGCAGGCACAGTGAGACGCGAGTGCGGCGATGGATGTCGCCGCACTCGAAAACTCATTTCACGTTGGCCTTCATGAACGCCGCGAGTCGTTCCGCAAAACGGTCGTCGTACTCGCTGCCGGACGGCCCCTGCTCGAGACTCGTGGCCTGATCGGACGCTTTGCGCAGCCAGTGATCGATCGCTTCCATCTGCTCAAATTTCGCGGTGCCGGGTCGCCATGAATTCACCGCTTTCGCGAGCAGCTCGTGCTCGTTCGCGTCGGTGACGAAATCGGATGCGCCGTACAGAGAGAGCAGCGGGACATTGGTCGCCTTCCACGCTTTCACCGTCTCCGCGTCGTACATCTGCTGAAAGTATTTGCCCGCTTTTCCACCGGCGTACATCCCGTCGGGAAAGCGCTCGCGGTATTCGGGATGGTCGGCGAGGATTTTCTCGAGAGGCACTTTCTGCACGTAAAACAGCGCATTGAATTTCTCGATGCGGCGCTCTTCTTCCGCAATTGCTTCGTACGGCTCTCCGCCGAGGCGGCCCTGACGGCGGAGATTGTCGAGCGTGTATTGCAGCCAGCTGCGATACGTCGTGCCGTAAACCACGATGCCGCGCAGTGACGGATGCGCATTCGCAATGAGCGGCGCCATGATCCCGCCCATGCTGTGGCCGAAGAGGAAGACGTTATCCCGCTCTTTGACCGTGGCGAGCGCCGCACGATACGCATTGACCTCGATGGCGAAATCGGCGGTCGCACAAGGCCCGCCTTCACTGTCGCCGGCGCCCGGCTTGTCGACGCGCAACGTTGCAAAGCCGCGCCGCGACAGCGATTCGATCAGAGCTCGATAGCTGTGGCCGGCCGGCGGATTGTCCACCGGCGCGCAGCCGACGCCCTGCACGATGAAGAGCGTGGCCACCGGCGTCGCGTTCTTCGGCGTCGTCAGCAGCGTGCGGTACCGATTTCCGTCCGCGGTCGCCTCACCGTATGTGACGTCGTACACGTCGCTCTGCTCGCGCGGCCATTCCTTCATCACCACGTTCGCGAGCTGTCTCTCGTTTGCGCGGACGTACTCGACGCGCACCGTGTCGCCGGCCTTCTGTTTTCCGAAACGAGAGGTGACGTCGAGCGTGGTCGTGACTTTCTCGCCGTTCATCGAAACGATCACGTCGCCGCGCTGCAGACCGGCGGCCGCCGCGGCGCCATTGGGAAAGACGTCGCGCACGATCACGACGTCGTCTTCCGCGGCAACCGCGAGTCCGGCCGCGGCGCGTCGCGGCAGGGCCGCGAACGCATTCGCGGCGCAGGCGATGAGAAGCGCGAACGCAATCTTTCTCATCGCGGTTTCAGCTCCCACAGCACGTTCACGATCTTCCACTCGCCGTTGAACTTGGCGAGATGCATGTAGTCGATCCAGCCGCCCATCTCGAGGCGCACGGACGCGGCGTTGCCGAAGCGGTCGAGCACCTTCACATTCACGACCTGCTTCGCTTTCGGCGTTCTCTTTCCGCCGCCGGCGCGCGTCCCTTCAATGAGCTCGCGCGCGGTCATGCTGTCGACGCCGCCATTCTTCGCGATCCGTTTGGCGAGGTCGGGGTGAAGCGCCCGCTCCATCCGCGCCGCATCCCCGGCGTACCACCCCTCGGCATAGTCGGTTGCGGCCGCGATGATCTTTGCGTGTTCCGGATCGTCCGCCGCGCCGGCAGCAAATGCATTCAATGAAACGAACACGAACAACAGCAGCAGAATCTTTTTCATCATCGTGAAATCCCCTGAGTTTGTGGGTCGATGATGAGTGCGGGCGCGTGCGATGCGGTGGACGGAGGGATGCGACGCCGTTGCTACGGGAAGGATGGTGGTGGATGGGGGATTAGTGGAGCCCACCTGTCATCCCGAGCGTAGCGAGGGACCTGGGCGGGCGGGTCGCGCGAGGCATGTGCGTCGCGCCCCTCCCACCCAGGCCCCTCGACTACGCTCGGGGT
>DASVRB010000726.1:0-2818 GCA_036388835.1 Thermoanaerobaculia bacterium
AGTCGCGATGAATCAGAGCTTCAGGAAGATGCGCCGTTTGTAGAGCACCCTCAGAATCGCGTACCAGACCGCGACAAACGTGAGCGCCCACAACAGCGACGCGAGCCGCGGCTCGAAGTACGGCTTGAAGTACGTGCGGTAAGTGAGCGGCTGGAGTTTGTAGATGCCGAGGAGCCGCGCCATCGCGCCGGAGCCGATGAACGCGAGCAGCGGATTGACGCCGAAGACGACGAACGGTTTCGCCGGCAGTTTCCAGATCCACAACGCGAGCAGCAGCATCGCAGCGCCGGCCGTGAAGACGACGTAGGAGCTGGTCCAGAGATTTTTGTTGATCGGGAACATCAGTCCCCATGCAAGTCCTGCGACGGCGGCGCCGGCACCGGCGATGGTCAACATGCTGACGTTCTTCGTCCGCACCCACGGCGTGACCAGCACACCGATGAGCGCGGTGGCGATGGCAGGCAGCGTCGACAGCACTCCCTCGGGGTCCCAGGTGCGGCTCTGTTTCCAGAGATGCGCTTCCGGAATGAGCGCGCGATCGACGCGTGCCGCGATGGTGGCCTCGGAAGGCACAAGGGGGCCGAGGGACAACAGCGCCCAATATCCAACGAGAATCACCACGATGATCGCGACGATCGTGCGGCGCGACGCTTTCTGCGCGATGAGCGCCGCCGCGATGTAGACGATCCCGATCCGCTGCAGCACGCCGGTGACGCGCAGCTCGTCGAGTCGAAAGTAGGGAAATGCGTTGAGCAGCAGTCCGCACAACACGATCAGCAACCCGCGCCGGATGATCCCGCGCGCCGACTTGCGCGACAGCTCGGTGGTGATGCCGACGATGAAGAGGAAGAAGGGAAAGATCAGATCGGTCGGCGTCCACCCATGCCATTCCGCGTGCCGCAACGGCGCGTAAATCGCGCTCCAGGTGCCGGGGTTGTTGACCAGGAGCATCGCGGCGACGGTGAAGCCGCGGAGCGCATCGACGGAGTCGATGCGTGTTGTTGTCAGTTGTCGTTTGTCGGTTGTCTGCGGCTTCATGCCCGATGCGCGATCCTGCACAGATAACCGACCACTGACAACCGACAACAGCTATGCGATCAACGTGCGATACGCCTTGAGATGCCGCAACGCACTCTGCTTATCTCCCTTCCGCTCGTACAGGCCGGCGAGGTTGTAGTGGGCGTCGGCGTTCTCGGGATCGAGGGCGAGGGCGATGGAGTAGGCGGTGATGGCGTCGTCCGGACGGCCGAGGTCTTCGAGCGCGACGCCGAGATTGAAGGCGGCGGTGTCGTGCTCGGGATCGGCTTCGAGCGCGGCGCGGTAATGCTGCTCGGCCGCGACGGGTGCGCCTCCCTCGTGCAGCAGGCGGCCGAGATTCACGTGCGCGTCGGCATGTTTCGGGTCGGCGAGGAGCGCGCGCTCGTACGCGTCTTTGGCCTCTTCGAGCGACGACATTTCCAGCTCACACGCGAGGTCGTACCACTCGTCGGCGTCGACGTGGCCGGGGTTCTCACGCGCGTTTTTCGCGTTGCGCAT
This sequence comes from Thermoanaerobaculia bacterium, assembly GCA_036388835.1. Taxonomy (GTDB): domain Bacteria; phylum Acidobacteriota; class Thermoanaerobaculia; order Gp7-AA8; family Gp7-AA8; genus QHVT01. The sequence continues at coordinate 1,537 of DASVRB010000726.1, forward strand.
CAGGAGCGGCGCCGATTTCTGCGCGAGCTCGGCGACTGAAAAATCGAAGAGGGACTGGCCGGACTCGGGATTCCACACCGCTTCCCCATCGCGCACGACGACGCGCTCGCCGTCCGCGCTGATGCGCACCGCGGTGAGCGAGCGTCCTTCAGGAAGTTGCGCGCGCAACCGCTCGAGCACCCGCCGCACTTTGCGCTGTGGAATGCGCGCGGCAATGAGCTCGCCGGCGGTGCGCAGGATGATCAGATCGTGAAATCCGAACCGCAACTCTCCCTTGTCACCCTTCTCAGGATCGAGGAACCCCTCGGTTGCATACGTGCGGATCTGCGCCGGCGACAATCCAAGCATCGCCGACACCTCGCGGAGGGAGTAGGACACGGGCGCATTGTAAAACGGCCGGCACGGCCGGCGGCGCTGGTTGGCCAAGCCTTCGGCTCGCTGTACTACGGTGGCTTGTTCCCTGTTAACCCGCGCAGCCTGGCGCGGCTACCGCGCCTTCCTCACTGGTGCCGCCTTCTCTGCGGCTTTTGCGCGCTGCGGCGCCTTCCGATCGTCTTTGACCGTTTTCGCGGAGACTTTCGGCTCGGCGGTCTTTGCGGTCGCCGTTTTCTTTGCGGCGGCGGCCGGTTTGGCGGGGGCGGCGCCGAGCGACTTGCGCAACGCTTCCATCAGATCGATGACCTGGGCGCGCGGCTCTTCGGCGGCGGCGGTGATTTCCTGGCCGCCTTCGATCTTGGTCTGGATCAGGCCGCGGATGCGCTCCTGCACTTCGTCGCGGTACTGCTCGGGATGGAACTCCTCGCTCGCGCTCATCTCGGCGAGCTGGATGGCCATCTTCAGCTCGTTGTCCTTAATCTCCGCATCGCCGAGATCGAGCTCGTCGATGGCGCGGATCTCGTTCGGGTAGTAGAGCTGCTGCATCACGAGGCCCTTGCCGAGCGGGCGGATCACGACGATGTAGCCCTTGCCGCGCGCGGCGTACTTGGCGACGGCCCAGCGGCCGGTCTCCTGCAGCGCGCGCGCGAGCAGCGAATACGGGCGCGAGCCACCTTTGTCGGGCCCGAGGTAGTACGGCTTGGCGAAGTAGATCGGATCGATGAGGTCGGACTTTACGAACTCCGTGATCTCGATCTGCTGGGTCGCTTTCTCTTCGAGCGCTTTCAGCTCGTCTTCGTTGAAGAGGACGTACTGGCCGCGGGCGAATTCGTAGCCTTTGACCACTTCGGTGCGGTCGATGGTGCGCTCGTCTTTGGCGCAGAACAGTTGCTGCTGCACGCGGTTG